>CANQOI010000017.1 GCA_947625435.1 uncultured Clostridia bacterium
TGCCGTTGTCGGAGGTGAAGCGATAGCCCAAGGCCAGCACCGTGACCACCGACACAAGGACAAAAACAAGCGCTATGATGATAACCAAAAGGATGGGGTTTATTCTTTTCTTCTGCGTCACAAAGCATCCACCTTCCAAACAGTTTAAAGACCGAGACGGTCTGTAACAAAGGGCAGCAGCATGGCCACTATGGAAGCGGCTATCAGCGCCGCAAGCAAGGTAAGGATAAGGGAAAGAAAGCCCCGGTTTTCCTTGCCGTATTTCATAAGCATTTTTTCCTTAGCCTCGGGCTTTAGATAATAGCGCTTTTCCAAGCCGTCCCCCGACGCTTCCGGCACCGCCTCTGCAAGCGCGGTACCGCGTCGAAGCGCAAAGCGGTACGCCGGGCCGCTGCACCCAAGCTGCGCCAAGGTTTTGGCGCTCGCCTCGTCGCAGGCGTCCTCCCTGACAAGGGCGCACACAAGCCGCCCCGCAAAGAACTTGGCGAAAAACGCCCAGACGCAGGCCGTCATAAAGCCAATGGCAAAGCACCACCAAAGCTGAGTGCCGGAGCTGATGCCCAGTATGTTCAAAGCCTAAAAACCTCCTTAAAACGCCGAAACGACTACTTTCTTCTAATGGCGTCCTGCCCGCCCATATAGGGACGAAGCGCCTCGGGTATCCTTACGCTGCCGTCGGCCTGAAGGTTGTTTTCCAAAAGCGCGATAAGCATGCGCGGGGGTGCGACGACGGTATTGTTAAGCGTATGGGCAAAGTACTTTCCGCCTTCGCCGTCCACCCGTATTTTAAGCCTGCGGGCCTGCGCGTCGCCAAGGTTAGAGCAAGAGCAAACCTCGAAATATTTCTTCTGACGGGGGGACCACGCCTCCACGTCAAGGCTTTTTACCTTCAAATCCGCAAGGTCGCCGCTGCAGCACTCAAGCGTGCGGACGGGGATATCGAGCGAGCGGAACAGCTCGACCGAATACCTCCACATCCTGTCGTACCATGCCATGCTGTCCTCCGGCTTGCAGACGACTATCATCTCTTGCTTTTCAAACTGATGTATTCTGTAAACGCCGCGTTCTTCTATACCGTGCGCGCCCTTCTCCTTGCGAAAGCAGGGGCTGTAGCTGGTCAGGGTCAGGGGAAGCTTGGCCTCGGGTATCACGGTATCTATGAACTTGCCTATCATGCTGTGTTCGCTTGTACCGATAAGATAAAGATCCTCGCCCTCTATCTTATACATCATGGCGTCCATTTCCTCAAAGCTCATCACGCCGGTCACAACATCGCTCCTTATCATGAAAGGCGGCACACAATAAGTGAATCCCTTGCCTATCATGAAATCGCGCGCATATGCAAGGACAGATGAATGAAGTCTTGCTATATCGCCTGTCAGATAGTAAAATCCGTTCCCCGCCACACGTCTTGCGGAATTAAGATCGATTCCCGAAAGTGATTCCATTATGTCCGTATGATACGGTATTTCATAAGACGGAACAACGGGATCGCCGTATCTCTGAACCTCGACATTTTCGGAATCGTCTCTTCCTATCGGCACGGTCTCATCTATGAAATTAGGTATCTTCATCATACGCGACTTTATCTCTGTCTCGTATTCCGATTCCTTTGCCTCTATATCCTCAAGCTCTTTGTTTATGTCGCCTACCCTGGATTTGATCTGCTCTGCTTCCGATCTTTTGCCCTCTCTCATGAGCCTGCCTATCGTGCCGCTGAGATCGTTCCTTTCCTTTCTCGCTTCATTCCCGCGCTGTATCGCTTCGCGGTTCTTCCTGTCAAGCTCTATGATCTCATCTACGAGAGGAAGCTTATGGTCCTGAAATTTTTTTCTTATATTCTCTCTGACCGCTTCCGGATTTTCCCTCAAAATTTTTATATCGATCATTTTACTCTGTCCTCCGCACTGTAAAATATATGAAAAATGCATACAAAAAACGCATGACACATGCTTGTATTCTATACCAATCACCGGTATATGGCAACTCTTTTTTGAGCCTCAGCGAATGCACCGACGAAATACTCCTTCAAGATCAAAAGGCGGTATAAAGCTCTCGGAAGCGGACTCGCCGTCTTGTATATATGCGTTTGTAATGCCTATCCTGTCTGCGTAATCGATAAGCTTCGAATACTCACGCGCGCTCACTTTTTTCATAAGCTCCGGAGGAAAATCAGGCTGTATATTTTCCTTGCCCGGAGGCACGTACTGGCTCATTATGCTGTAATATATGCTGTTTCCGTACAACGTGAAAATCCTTTTTAAAATATTCTTCGCCTCGGTAAGCTTTCCGGGAAGCATAAGATGCCTCACTATGACGCCCGACTGCATGATGCCGTCGCTGTCAAATGAAAGCGGAGCCAGTCTCACCATACGTGACAGAGCCGCGTCGGCATATTCCACATAATCCCCCACGCCGGAATATCTGAGGGCATCTTCATTGTTTGAGTATTTGTAATCCGTGAGGAAAATATCAGCATAGCCCTTAAGGCTTTCTATTATTTCGGGTCTTTCATATCCGCTCGTATTATAAACTATGGGTATCTTGAGTCCGCCTTCCCGTGAAATATCTATGGCAGACCTTATCTGACTTACATAATGTGTAGGCGTAACGAGATTTATATTATACGCACCCGAATCCTGAAGTTCGAGCATTATTTCGGCCAGGCGTAAAATGTCAATATATGCTCCTGCGGCTCCGCGGCTTATGGGCGCGTTCTGACAATAAACGCACTTTAAATTGCAGCCGGAAAAGAAAACGGTTCCGGAGCCTCTTGACCTGTCAGATCCGTCTCCCGATATGCACGGCTCTTCCCAGAAATGAAGAGCCGCACGTGCTGTTTTTATCTTATCCGATGCGCCGCAGAAACCTATACCGCCGTTTTCTCTGTCTGCGCCGCACATACGCGGGCAGCAATCACACATCATAATTTCTTTCGGCTTTTATACACAGTCATTCCCGCAAACACGCCCGCAGCTACGGCCGTTGCCGACATGATTACAGTGGCAACGATGAGAAGCGTACTTGTGCCCGTACCCGAGGAAGCAGAATCTTCCTGTGCCTGTGATCCCGTCGCGGCAGCCGGGCCCGAAGCCGACGGTGCCCCTGACGGCGCCCCCGACGCGGTCGCAGATTGTGCCCCTGACGGTGTTTCGGTCGGTGTTTCGGTCGGTGTTTCCTCCTGTGTCACATACTGCGTAACCTTTTGTGTCGATCCCGGTGTCGGCGACGGCACGGGTGTCTCCGTCGGTGTGACCTCAGGTGCCGGAGTCTTTGACGGTGACGGCGTATTCACATGAGAGCCGCTTACCGTAGCAGATGCCGGATGTGACGGCGTTACGCCGGCTGTGGCTGTGGGCTTCGGAGTCTCCGCATTTCCGGTACGAAGTACAGGGACTTCCACATCGAGGAGCCATTTGCCGTTGATAAAATCACGTCCTTTGATCTCCACCCTGTCTTTGTATACATATACGAACAGCCCTTCACTGCCTGTCCATTTTCCCTGTTGATCCTTTCGTCCCGTCAGATTGTCATACCACAGATATCCGACGGATGCGCAATTGACATATGTGGCGTGTGTCTTGCCGTCAGTAAGGAGCACCGGCTGTTTTGTCGTAAAAGACCAATGCGTATGTCCGGAGAAAACTATAGTCTGCGGATATCTGTCGGCCACCTTCTTGAGATCCTCATACCTGTTATTCTTATAATAATACGGATTTACGGGATTTCCCTGCCAGTTCTGTCCCGGCAGAGAACCGGACACCGTATTTTTAAAGGGCTCATGGAATATCACATATATGGGATTTCCGGTCTGCGACGCCTTCTTCATCTCGGACTCGAACCAATCGTACTGCGCATCCGATACAAAAACATCATTACAGTTATCATTTCTGCTCGTGACCTCAGAGCCCAGCATGATAACATATGAATCTGCGAGCATGAAAGAATAATACACATTATTTATATTCTGACACCCCGACATATCCTTGGCATATTTAATGAATCTGTCTCTCCATACAGAGGGTTCGGTATCATTCGGCCCGGTACCGCTGCGGAGTGCTCTGTCGTGGTTGCCGATCGCGTAATAAACGGGTATATCAGGTATAACGCTTTCCTTTATACGTTTGAGCACTTTATACTGATCCTCTGTGCCGTTATTGGTATTATCGCCTACCGTAAGCACGGCTTCAGTCTCCGGCGATATGCTCTTTACCTGTCGAAGCGCATTTTCATAATTTTCTTCATCGTATATATTCCCGTCTCCCATCTGCATGTCACCCATCACATTGAACATATATTCGGGTGCCGTACTTTTAGGCGCTGATGCGGTAACAGAAAGGGCATACGAAGCAAAAAAGGTCGTTATCAAGATCGAAACACTGAACAGGCGCTTAAAATATACTCTCATCTTCACGGTCTACCTCAAGCCTTTTTAAGCGGCACTGTAACATCGAGTATCCATTTATCGGATGCGAAATCACGGCCCTTTATTTCAACTCTGTCCTCATAAACACATACGAACAGGCCCTCGCTTCCGATCCATTTATTATTTTCATCTTGTATTCCGGTAAGGTTATCATACCAAAGATATCCCACGGATGCGCAGTTTACATATGTGGCGATACTGTCATCATCTGCCCCGTATACCGGCCGATTCGTAGTGAAGGACCAGTGTGTATGTCCTGAGAAAACTATGGTCTGTGGATAACTGTCGATTATATTCCTGAGGTCTTCGTATCTGTTGTTTTCATAATAATCCTTGTCATACGGGTTCCCCTGCCAGTTCTGTCCGGGCAATGAGCCCGATACCGTATCATAAAACGGTTCATGTATGACAACGAATATATGGTCGTACGTTTCACTTGCCTTTTTCATTTCGGAATCAAACCAATCATACTGTTCATCCGATATAAAAACGTCATTACAGTTATCGTTTCTGCTGGTGACCTCGGAGCCAAGCATTATAAAATATGAATCCTCTATATTGAAGGAATAATAAACATTACTTATATTGTCATATCCCGAGCTGTCTTTTGCATAGAATATAAAACGGTCCCGCCATTCCTCTACAGGGGTCGTATTTTCTTCGGTACTGTGAACGAGTCCTCTGTCATGATTTCCTATTGCGTAATACAGGGGTATGTCCGGAAAAGTCTCGTCTTTGATCGTTTTGAGCGTTTCGTAAGCCGACCTTTTACCGTTATCCGTGTGGTCCCCCACGGAAATCACAGCCTTTGATTCGGGCGATATTTCTTTTATCTTTTCCAGTGCGGCCCTGTAATTCTCCTCATCGTATATATTCGGATCCTCCATCTGCATGTCCCCTATCACATTAAAAACATACAGGGGTTTTTCCGTGTACAAGTCATTTTTACTGCATCCGCCCGCCGCGGTCACGGTAACTGCCGCCGCAGCCACAGTACCTGCAAGTGTCACCAATATCTTTCTGCTGATCATAATACAAATCTCCTTATTCTAATACTTTTTTAAACACGCGCTCCATATTTCCGTGCATTACGGCCTCTACGAGCGATTCACTGTAATTAAGCCTGAGGAGCTCGTCTGCTATCTTATACATGTCCGCGGCGCCCGTTATGCCGCGCGGCAGAGTATCTATGCCGTCAAAATCCGAGCCGAGTCCCACATTGTCAGTCCCGCCGAGTGACATAAAATGCTCTATATGCCTGATTATATCATCTATACCGGCCCCTCCGCCTTCCTTCAGGAAGCCCGGGCAGAAGTTTATTCCCGTGACCCCGCCTTTGTCAATAAGTATCCGGAACATATCGTCCGTGAGATTTCTCGGGTGCCCGCACAGAGAACGTGAGTTTGAATGCGATGCTATAAAAGGCGCATCCGAAGTCTCCGCCACATCGTAAAATCCCTTGTCGGATATATGCGACACGTCTATCATCATACCGAGACGGTTCATTTCACGCACCACATCCCTGCCGAAATGTGTCAGTCCGCCGCTATAATCATCCTCTCCGTTTAAGTTGACGGCGCCCGACGCATTGGTATCGCTTATGGCATACGGTGTATTCCATGTGAGCGTTATAAGGCGCACGCCTCTTTCATGGAGCGAGGAAACGCCGTTTATATCGCGTCCTACGGCTTCTCCTCCCTCTATGGCGAGTAAAACATACGTTCCGTTCGACGCTTTCTCAATATCGGACGCCGACAGTATCAGGCTCACATGCGGATTGAGCGCAAGCTCCGCGTAAAATTTATCCAGGTATCTGTTTGTCTTTGCAACAGGATCCTCTCTCCCGCAATCCGTCCAGAGAGCCGTCACCTGTATGTAACGTTTATATCTCTCCGTCTGACGAAAGTTGAAATTCCTGTCGGCATCAAATAAGCTCTCGTCTTTCTTCAGCGTTGTGAGCGTATCGCAATGTGTGTCAAAAATACAAATATCCAAAATTCATTCAACTCCCGTATATTCACGTATCAGACAACGCTGAAAAGAAGATCGCCGTATGTCGGGAAAGGATAATACTCTCTCGGCATGATGAGCTCGATACCGTCCGCCGCGGCGCGGACTTTTTTCATGTCCGGAAGTACCACGTCTCTCAGATAGCAGGCTGTCTTGAGAGTGTCGCCGCACGCAGGTATGGAAGCAATATCCGATTCAAGCGTATCGATCGCTTTATAGAGCTCCGACGCTCTGTCCGATATTGTCATAAGAAGCCCGTTTTCCGCGGAAACATCCGCCTGCGGAAGAGCGCTCTTAAGTGAATTAACGGTATCGCTCAGCATCCTGACATATTTGAGCACAGCGGGCATTATGTCCTTGCCCGCCATTTCACGTACGGTGTCGGCCTCTATCCTGACGACCTTGCAGTAGTTATCGAGTATTATCTCACAGCGTGAGCGTATCTCCGCTTCCGTGAGTACGCGGTGCCTTTCAAACAGGCGTATATTTTCTTCTCTCGTAAAATAAGGCAGCGCATCCGGAGTTGTGGGAAGATTGAGAAGTCCGCGCTTTTTCGCTTCTTCCACCCATTCGTCCGTATACCCGTTCCCGTTGAAGATTATCCTCTTGTGCTTTTTGATCGTATCCCTGATGAGCTCATTGAGCTCGGTCTGAAAATCATCCGCTTTCTCCAGTCTGTCGGCAAATTCCATAAGGGCGTCTGCGGTTATGGTATTCAGTATCATATTCGGGCATGAGATCGACATGGAGGATCCCGGCATTCTGAACTCAAATTTGTTGCCTGTAAAAGCAAAAGGCGACGTGCGGTTCCTGTCCGTATTATCCTTCGGAAACTTAGGCAGCGTGTGTACGCCTATCTCCATGTTGACGCGTTCTGCGCCTTCATATTCGCTCTTACTCTCTATGGCCTCCAGCACGGCCGTAAGCTCTGTGCCGAGGAACATGGATATAACGGCCGGAGGAGCTTCGCTTCCTCCCAGACGGTGATCGTTCCCTGCGGAAGCCGCCGATATCCTGAGCAGATCCTGGTGCTCATCTACGGCCTTTATCACGGCGCACAGGAACAGCAGGAACTGCGCATTTTCATACGGAGAATCGCCGGGCTCGAGCAGATTCATGCCTGTATCAGTGCTCAGCGACCAATTGTTGTGCTTACCGCTCCCGTTCACACCGTCAAACGGTTTTTCGTGAAGAAGGCATGCGAGCCCCATTTTTTCAGCCGTTTTCTTCATGACATCCATTATGATCTGATTGTGGTCGGTAGCTATATTTGTGTTCCCGTACACGGGCGCCAGCTCGTGCTGAGCAGGGGCGACCTCGTTATGCTCGGTCTTGGCCATTATGCCAAGCCTCCACAGCTCGTCGTCAAGCTCCCTCATATATGCTTTGACTCTCGGCTTGAGTGAGCCGAAATAATGATCCTCGAGCTCCTGTGTCTTGGGAGGCCTGCTTCCGAAAAGAGTCCTCCCCGTATAAACAAGATCCTTTCTCTTTTTAAAGAGCTCTTTATCCACAAGAAAATATTCCTGTTCGGCTCCTACGGTAGTCCTCACGTACTTTGCGCCGCTGCTTCCGAACAGCTTCAATATGCGCATGGCCTGCCTGTTCACTGCCTCCATCGATCTGAGCAGCGGCGTTTTCTTATCAAGCGCCTCTCCGCCGTATGAACAGAACACAGTCGGTATGCAGAGCGTTCCTTCCTTTATAAAAGCGTATGATGTGGGGTCCCAGGCAGTATATCCTCTCGCTTCGAATGTGGCTCTCAGTCCTCCCGACGGGAAGCTTGAAGCATCGGGTTCTCCTTTAACGAGCTCTTTTCCCGAAAATTCCATTATTACCTGACCGTCCGATGCCGGTGAAATGAAACTGTCATGCTTTTCCGCCGTGATGTCGGTCATGGGCTGGAACCAATGCGTAAAATGCGTCGCACCCTTCTCGATCGCCCAGTCCTTCATGGCATTTGCCACAATGCCCGCTATATCCGGATCGAGGGTGCCTCCCCCGTCCATTGTCTTTTTGAGGGCACGGTATGTTTCTTTCGGAAGCCGTTCTTTCATGACACGTTCGTTAAAAACGAGACTTCCGAATATTTCAGATATACTGTCCAAACTGTTCACTCCTTTAAAGCTCATCGGTACTTTATATGACCGTCAGAGTTAAAAATTGAATGCCTTCCTCAGATCCGCCACCTCGGCATCCGTTATGGCAACTATATCCCCCAGCGCTTTGGATGAGACTATGGCCTTGGCGCTGTACTCCATGACCTCAAGCTTGTCAAACGCATTGAGAAGGCTCGAACCCGTCACGATCACACAGTCGTTTTCGGCGATCAATATAGGCGTCATATTGTCAAACATATCGGCGACCATATCGGGCTGCATAAAGCTTGCTCCGAACGGGATTTTCTTTACGTCGCGGAGCATTATATAGGATTCCGGTATCGTACGCGAATCAAAGTCGCTGTCGGTAACGGCGAATGTCATTACATACGGTGCATGAGCTATGATTATTGAATTTATATCCTTATGCTTTTCGTATATCTTCTTGTGGAGCACTGCGGAGCGCGAAGGTATCTTGCCCGCTTCCTTCCATTCGCCCACTATCCTGACAATGTCCGATTCTTCCATATACTTACGGTCTTTAAAGTACGGCGTTATTAGGAACGATCCGTCCGAAAGCCTCTGTGAAAATGTTCCCTGAGAGCTCGTGAACAGCTGCTGATCGTAGGCGCGCCTTATGAGCGTGCACATTTCACGTCTTGCCTCACGTTCTTCGCTGCTTATAGACTTATTTACGAATTCGCCCATTTCAACATGCTGTTTTTCCTTTGATATCTGTATATATCTGTCGCTCAGAGGATGAATGGTTCCTACCTTCGAAGCCTCTATCTGTATGCGCGCGCAGTAATCCAGCGTTTCAAATGCCATAAACGCCTTAAACAGGTCGGATGCGCCTACGAACACGCCGTGATTCTCGAGCATCACGACATTATTTCCCTTCTCAAATTCATTTGTGACCTTAACGCTGAGTCCCTGACTTCCCGGCACATCATAAACGGCCATTGAAACATTTCCGCATATTTCCACGAAATTGGGGATGAGCCTTGTTTCCGGTATTTTTCTGACGATGCTGAATGCCACGAGCGCCGGCGGATGAGCGTGCAATATCGCCTTTATATCCGGTCTCGCTTTATATATACGCGCATGCACGGGGAACTCGCTTGAAGGTTTATGAATGCCTATCACTGTTCCGTCCGGTTTTACCTGTATGATATCCTTTCTGCTGAGGGTTCCCTTGTCTACGGAGCCGGGCGTTATCCAAATGTCCCCGTTCTCATCAAGAATGGAAAGATTTCCCCCGGAGGTCGTAGTCATTCCGTACTGATATATTCTTTCCATCAACATTACGAGCTGATCAGCCGGATGCAGTAGTTCAAAATTCATACCAACACCTCATTATCATGATTTCCGCCGAAAATTCGTTCACACGGTTCTGTTATTCTACCAAATCCGGGCCGATATTACAACGAATGCCCGTAAAAAATATTCTGATTATTTCCCGGGAAATGATCGGGCTCATGAAAATGTGGTAACATACTGCAGCGGAAAATACTACAGACAGAAGATGATGATTTGAGATTTTTACGAGAAAGACGGTTCAGACTTTTCGGACGCGTGATAACGTTTTCCGGAAAGATCTCACTCGCGATATCGGCATTGATCGTTGCGGCGTGCGGTATATTCGGTTATTTTATAATGACCGGAAAGAGCGAAAGCGGTATCGCAGCTTCCGAAGCCGGCTCTGCGCCCGGGTATACCGCATATACCGTTACGCAGAGCACCGCCCCGCCGGGATCACCCGACATGACACCGGGCCCTTCACATGACGTGACTCCCTCTCCGCAGGTACTTATATACATACATGTTGACGGAGCAGTAGCAAATCCGGGACTCATATCGCTCCCCGACGGTAAAAGGGTCGCCGACGCAATAGAGGCGGCAGGAGGATTGACAGGCAGCAGCGACATTTCCGATATAAATCTCGCCATGCGCCTCAGCGACGGCATGAAGATATATGTGCCCGCAAAAGGTGAAACGGCATTTGTGATAACACCTTTCCCGTATCAGGGAAACGCACATCCTACAGATGATCATTCAGAGGAAAATAAGATCGTCAATATAAATACCGCAGACAAGGACGAGCTTATGACTCTCAGCGGTATAGGAGCGACAACGGCAGACAAGATAATCGCATACAGAAATGAGAACGGCAATTTCGTGTCTCCCGAAGACATAATGTCCGTGAGCGGGATAGGAAGATCAAAATACGAGGCTATCAAGGACATGATATGTGTTTAAAATCCTTGAACGCATGAACATACGGATGTATAATGACCGTGTGTCGACATTGTGATATAAAGGTGGGGTTATGCGCGGCATTATATTTAACATACAGAGATTTTCTCTTTTTGACGGACCGGGCATAAGGACCGTAGTCTTTATGAAGGGTTGCCCCCTGCACTGCACATGGTGCCACAATCCGGAGGGCATTTCGCCGGAACCGGAGATCATGTATGAGCCCACAATGTGCATAGGATGCGGTGAATGTGCGGGCGCATGCGCAAAAGGCATGCACATATTTCAAGGCGGTATGCACGGATACATGCGAAAAGGCTGTACCGCCTGCGGAAGCTGCGCCGAGAGCTGCTGCAGCGGCGCGCTTTCTCTTTCGGGATATTACACGGACACGGAACAGGTTCTGGATGAAGTCATGAAGGACGCTCCTGTATTTGCGGAAAGCGGAGGCGGCATAACGCTTTCCGGGGGCGAACCGTTTTACCAGGCAGATTTTACGACAGAGCTTGCGGCATCTGCAAAAGCCCGCGGTATATCCGTATGTATCGAGACATCCGGAATGGCAGATCCCCGTAAGCTTTCGGAAGCCGCCGCGTATACCGATTTTTTCTATTACGACTATAAAGTCACCGGAGAAGAAGAGCACAAGAGGCTTTGCGGAGCTTCTCAAAAAACGATACTTGACAATCTGTCCGTGCTCGACGATAACGGAAGCCGCGTGACACTGACTTGTCCCATTGTGCCGGGACTGAATGACTGTAAAGAGCATATGCGCGCCATATCGCACATAGCGCGCATGCATTCGTGCATCAGGGATATACAGCTGAAACCTTATCACAGGCTCGGACTGTCAAAGGCAAAAAAGCTCGGGACAGAACCCGGATACGATACGGAGCCTCCGGAAGTCGAAACATTGGAGGCCTTCCGTGACAGTATCCGGTCATGTTCAGGCAAGCCGTGCGAGATCCCGTGACAACGGAGGACGGAGGAATCTTATGAATTTTACTGACCGTATGGAGCGTGTTAAAGAAGATATTTTAACGAGACTTAAGCCATATGCTTTAAGAGAAGATACGCACACTTGTCCTCTCGATGCGGCTTCTGTGGGAATATGCGCGGATGATGTGATAAAGAAGGATCCTTTTACGAATGAATTCAGGGAGAATCCGGATGCTCCGTACGTTATAAATCTGGCGAATGCCATAGTGCGCTCATGGAAAGAAGTGCCTGTCGTCATATTCAGGAATGAGGCGATAGTGGGTATAACAAGGCCTGAATATACCGTGCACGAGCATTTCAGCTGGGGCATTCAGGGTGCCGAATCGGTGTTTGACGATCACGATATTAACCGTGATGAAGCTGAAAAGCTGTTCAGAAGGATGTCGCCTTTTACATGGGATCATGTCACGAATGAGGGCATACGTTTACTCGGAGAGCGCAGGTATGAAGCGTTGTGCAATGACAATATGTTCAGTGCGGGCGGCTATCAGGGGCACACTGTGCCGGATTACGGGACTCTGCTGTGCAACGGTCTCGACGGAATGTTAAAGCTTACGGACAAATGGGCCGGTGTAAATGCCCGCGGAAATGATACCTGCGATCTGTACGAAGCGTGCCGCATTATAATAAGAGGCATGTCTGAATGGCTTACAATGTATGCGGCGGAGGCTGAAAGGCTGGCCGCCTCTGAAACTGATGCGGTCCAAAAGCGCTTCTATGCCGAGATCGCCGAAAACTGCGCGTATGTGGCTCACAATAAGCCGAAAACTCTTTATCAGGCGGTACAGCTCGTCTGGACACTTTCTCTTTGGGACTGGGTTGACTGTATGGGCCGTATGGATCAATATCTGTACGGGTTTTATGAAAGGGCCGTCAGAGACGGAGATGTCATATCTCCGGAAGAGTCTATAACGTCGATAATATTTAAAATATGGGAAAACGGTTCTCATAATGTTACGCTCTCCGGTATGCTCGAAAACGGCTCAGATGCTACCAATGAGCTTACATATCTCATGCTGCAGATACTGAGGTCCATACATGACACGCATCCCAGAATGACAGTGCGGCTCCATAAGAATTCACCGCCCGAGCTTTTGGATCTGGTCATTTCACTTTGGTCGGAAGGCATGTCCGACCCCACGGT
Source organism: uncultured Clostridia bacterium (assembly GCA_947625435.1). Lineage (GTDB taxonomy): Bacteria > Bacillota > Clostridia > UBA1212 > UBA1255 > Egerieisoma. Next base: position 12,935 of record CANQOI010000017.1, read on the forward strand.
CGTGAGCGACGAAACAGTAATACCCGGGCTCATTAAAATAGGCGTTGATCCGAAGGATGCCCGAAATTATACTGTACTCGGCTGTCAGGAGATAGAGATACCGGGCATGAGCAACACCGGATGCGAAGACGGCATATTCAATATTGCAAAGGTGCTTGAGTATGCATTTCACAACGGAAAGAGCACTTCCGATCCAGACGTGCAGGTCGGTCCCGCAACGGGCGAATTTACTGATTTCAAGACATTTGATGAATTCTATACTGCTTTCAGAATACAGCTTGAATATTTTACGAAAATTTTCTGCACGCTCTGCAACAAGGGTCAGGAAATACGCGCCGCGAATTTTGCCAAGCTTGTCAAAACGCCTTTTACGGCCGGCTGTCTTGAAAAAGGCATGCCGCATGACGCGGGAGGTCCCGTATACAACTACGGTGTTGTCGAGACAGCGGGACTCGCGGCGGTCTCCGATTCGCTCACTGCCGTAAAGAAGCTCGTTTTCGATGAACAGAGAATATCTTCCGAAACACTTATGGCAGCTATTGATGCGGATTTTGACGGATATGAAAAAGAACGGCTCATGCTTCTGAACAAGTCTCCCAAATTCGGAAATGACGATGACGAAGCAGATTCCATGGCAGTAAAGGTGCTGAACACATTCTGGGATGAGATAGCCAAATACCGTTCTGTTAGAGGCGGAGTATTTACGGGAGCATGCTCTTTACTTTACAGCGGAATATATTACGGAAAACATACGGGCGCTCTTCCTGACGGGCGTTTCAAAGGCGAGCCGCTGGGCAACAGCATAGGGCCGCGCCCGGGAGCCGATAAGAGCGGCGTTACCGCAATGCTGAATTCCGTGCAGAAGCTTCCTCTTCAAAAAGGAGTGGGAGGCACTACTCTCAATGTCGTTCTGACTACGAAGATGCTCTCAACACCGGCGCTGAGAAAAAAAACAGCCGCCGTCATACGCTCATATATCGTAAACGGCGGACAGATGGCTCAGATAACGACCGCAAATCTCGAAGACCTTGCGGATGCGCAATGTCACCCCGAAAGGCACGGAGATCTGATCGTTCGTATCGGAGGCTTCAGCATACAGTTCGTGCAGCTTGACAAGGAAGCTCAGGATGAGATAATGAGCAGGTACAGCTGAGCGAGGCTTACGACTGGAATGTGCTGTTATCTTCTGCGGCTGTTATCATTATTGTCAGATTGCCGTTCCTGCAGCGCAGCTCATCTATAAATTCGTGTACATCAGCATCTTTTTTGAGCGTTATGAAATATGTAAGCTCGAAAAGCGCTCCGAGATCCAGTGATTTTATGCGCAGGAGCTTATATGTACGAGTGTATTTTTCCAGCAGATCGTCAAACGCATGTGTGTAGTTAAGATCCTCCGGTATTTTTATCCTCAGATGCCTGTCATCGCATTTCCTTGTTCCGTATCCCGTTCTCGTAAGTATCACGAGAAGCGCCGATATTATCACTATGAAGACTATACCGAATGTTATGTATCCTCTGCCGCACGCAAAGCCGCCTCCGAGTGACAGGAAAATATACAAAATATCCTTGGGATCGCCGAGAGAGCTCCTGAAGCGTATCAATGAAAATGCTCCGGCCAGTGAAAAGGCGCCCGCAACGCTGGATCCGACTATCATTATTATAAGCGCGACTACCGGAGGCAGCGCAACTAATGTGAGCATGAAGTTCTGCGTGAATTCACCCGTTTTACCGTTCGCTATCATATACGCTCCGCTCACTATAAAGCCTGCCGCTATTGCCGTGACGATTATGATCACGGCATTTACGGGATCGATGCTGGTTGATATATCTGTCAGATTACTGTCCAATATGCTGCTGAAAAAGTCGTTCATATTTACCTCCGTATTATTTCCGTATTATTATATTATCTGTTATTTTATATCACCGATCTTATCACAACAGAAAGCTGTACAGGCCCTCAGCGCTTTCGCACGGGTATCCTCTCGATGATGCCACCATGCGCGCATACTCGGTTCCGTATTTTGAGAAAGAACACTGGAACAGCTTATGCTTATCAAGGAGCCACGTGAACCAGAGAGGCAGGTTCATGTTTATCTTTACCTCCATGAGCCAGGTATCGTCATTCAGCATTTTTTCCCCGTGATCACCCATATCAAGCGCAAGATCATATCTTCTCGAGCGTATATTCGTATCAAAAGATACGCGGAACTGACTGTTCTCTCTGTCGAAGAATGCAAGTCTGTCATATGCCAGATAGAGCTTCGGCACCAATTTATAAATATGCGTAAAATAATCTATCTCCATCATTACCTGCCTGTTCATATAATCCTTTATTTCAGGCATTACGCCGGTATCAAGATAACGCTTGGCTTCTTCAAGCTCCATACTGCTCCTTCTTTTATTTACAACACCCTTATATTTCTTTTTGATCTCTACAAAAACCATATCACCCGGCTTTGGTATGCCGTAGCCCCTCATCCTGAGTTTTTCTTTGTATTTCGGCTTTGCAAGAGAACGCTGTATGAGATTATTGTCCTCCGTATCATAATATATATTGCTTATCGTGTAATAATTCCCTCCGATATTATACCTGTCCATATCCATATGCTCATTCAGTGCGCATATGATGTTTTCCTTCTGCTGCGTATTTAACAGGTATTTCACCTCATATCGACTGAATACTTCCTTTGCCACCAGAATCACGCCTTCCGTATCATGACCTTTTTATAACCGAAGTTCTCTTTAAGCTTATTTATATTGCTCTTTTTCTGTCCTATATAGTCGGAAAGCTCCGCAGCCGGAACATATGCGGTGAAAACGCCGTTCTCAACATGCCCTATACTCAGCAGTCTGTCATAGTCGATACGTGATCTTACGAGCTGACCGAACGCCGGATGATAAGGGCCCGCAGCTATTTCCCCGCTGTCCGATATGTTGTCGGATGACTGTAATCCCATTCTTATCACTTTTATACCTGCAGAACTGTATTTAACTGAAAGCTTTGCGCAAAGCTCGACTGTTTCGTCAAGTGAAGGCGGTACATATTCGCCTCTTTCATACATTTTATGCAGGTAAGTATTTTTAATGACTACGGTCGGATATATCCTCACTATTTTCGGAGAAAGTTCTATTATTTTTTCGGCAGTTCTGATGTCATCCTCGCTTGATGCACCCGGAAGTCCCGTCATGGTCTGAAGTCCGAGCTCGAATCCCGCATTTTTGATGAGTTCCGAAGCCCTTACCGTATCTGAGAATGTATGACCGCGGCCGGAGCGTCTCAGGACATCATCGTTCATGGACTGGGCGCCGAGTTCGATCGTTCTCACACCGTATCTGCCGAGAAGTCCCAGTATCTCATCATTTATGCAATCCGGGCGCGTCGATATCCTTACAGAATCCACAAGACCTCTTTCTATATACGGATAAGCCGTCTCAAGATACGATCTCTGCTCGCTCATCGGTATTCCGGTAAAGCTCCCGCCGAAAAAAGCTATCTGGACAACGTCATAATAAGGCATTATATCCACATAGCTCTCCACAGTCCTGCGTACATCATCGCAAGACGGCACCACTGCATTACCGCTTATGATCTTCTGATCACAAAAGCAGCAATCGTGGGGGCATCCCACATGAGGTACAAATATAGGTATCACCAGCATCGATCTACGGCTCCGAAGGCGCGACCCACGGACAGTCTATGGATTCACGCTTGTTCACAGGCGCGGCCCACCGTATCGCATTTTTGATTATCTTCTGCACATTTTCATTGTAATATGTGGGATACGACTCATGCCCGGGACGGAAGTAAAATATCTTACCGTAACCTCTTGAAAATGTACATCCCGAACGTATCACCTCGCCGCCTTTGAACCAGCTTATGTATACTACATCATCCGGAGTCGGTATATCAAAATGTTCGCCGTACATTTCTTCGGGATCAAGCACGAACATCTCGGGAACGCCTTTTGATATAGGATGCGACGGCGCGCAGCACCACAGTCTCTCCTTGTCTCCCTCTCTCCATTTAAGAGTACAGCCTGTACCCATCAAAAGTCTGAACGGTTTGCTCATATGCGCGGAATGAAGCGGTATAAAGCCCATTCCTTTAAGTACATGATCTCTGACCCGTGCCGCTGTTTCATCTGTCACTTTCTCATGACAAACATGGGCCCACCATATGAGCACATCCGTATTGCCCAGTACTTCCTCGGGAAGACCGTTATCCGGCTGATCCATTGTAGCAGTCCTCACTTCAATATCCTCTTCGGTGCCGATGAAAGCCGCTATACATCCGTGTATACCGTCAGGGTACACAGAACGCACTTCTTCACTGACCGTTTCGTGATAATTCTCATTCCAAACAGTTACGCGTATCATAAATATCACCTCATGAATTATTTGAAGAAGAAAATCCCAATTTTTCGAGCAGTACGCCTGCAGCATGCTGTTCGGCGTCCTTCTTACTCCTGCCCGTTCCTTCGGCACTGTTCTTCCGTCCTGTCTGTTTGTCTGTTACAGTCACTCTCGCGGAGTATGTACAATCATGTGCAGGGCCGTCCACATTGAATATCTCATACAGGATATCCGTACAGCTCGTATTAACGGATTCCTGAAGCTTAGTCTTATAATCGGTATCACCGTATGTAGCGGCATGTTTTTTTATATAATCCGGCATATCCAGCGTGTCCATAAGAACGGATACGGCGGCTTTAAAACCGCCGTCAAGGTACACAGCCGCAAGCAGACTCTCAAAGGCGTCAGCCTGTATTGACGGTTTGTTCCTTCCGCCGGAAAGCTCTTCTCCGTGTCCGAGGAGCAGATATTCCTGCAAGCATATCTTCCGTGCGATCTCCGCAAGAGAGGACTCACATACGACCGAAGCTCTCAGCTTGGACATGCTGCCCTCGTTCATGTCGCCGTAATGCTTGTACAAATATGTGCTCACTATTGTACTGAGCACAGAATCTCCGAGAAATTCAAGCCTCTGATTATTCTCGTTTCTGCCGTGCTTAGAAGACTTTTCGTTCGCATAAGATGTATGAGTTAAAGCTTTCACGATCAAACTGCGATCATGAAAGCTGTACCCTATACATTTTTCTAATCCGGAAATATCATCTGTCATTATTTTGTTACTGACTTGATATATTCAACAGCATCCCCTACAGTAGATATCTTTTCTGCGTCTGCATCGGGGATCTCGATGTCAAAAGCTTCTTCAAAAGCCATGATGAGCTCAACTATATCGAGCGAATCGGCTCCGAGATCATCTACAAAGGATGAACTCATAGAAACTGTATCCTCATCTACTCCGAGCTGTTCAACAACTATTTCCTTTACCTTCTCAAACATCAATCATCAATCCTTTCTTTACTCTTTTCGAGACTTGGCTATTATATATTATAATAAAGTAAAATTCAATCTTTTGAATTATCGATCCGGGCAAATGTGCTCTTGATATCATCCAAAAACGAACTTTCGGCAAGATCGCACGCTTTAAGTACAACATACCGTATCGTTTTGGCCTTCGAGCTGCCGTGACTCTTGATGACAAGCCCGTCTACGCCGAGTATGGGGGCGCCTCCGTTTATATCCGGATCCATTTTCTTTTTGAAAGCACTCAGACCCTTTTTAAGGAACAGTGAGCCGAACATCGTGAGCGGAGATTTGTATATGATATTTTTGATCTCGGAAAACATATACTTCGACGTGCCCTCTATGAGCTTGAGCACAACATTGCCGGTAAAGCCGTCAGTCACCACTATATCAGCCTTATCCTCGAAGAGATCCTTGCCCTCAAGATAACCTATGTAATTGAGAGAAGACTCTTTAAGGACAGCGCCCGCCTCTTTAACCGCATCCGGTCCCTTTTCTTCCTCGCTTCCGATATTTACCAATCCGACGCGCGGTCTTTCTGTTTTGAACAAAGCTTTGTAATACGCAGCTCCCAGATGTGCGAAATGAACATATCGGGAAGCCTTGCATGACGTATTGAGTCCCGAGTCCACAAGGAGCATCCTTCCAGACTCAGTAGGTATCACAGAGCCGAGACACGGTCTTTCTATGCCGCCTATCCTCTTAAGTATCGTTATCGATCCCACAAGCAGTGCGCCGCTGCTGCCGGCGGACAGGAACACATCTCCTTCCTTTTCTTTAAGCATGCGGAAGCCTACCGTCATAGAAGAATCCTTCTTCTCCCGTATTGCTTTTGTAGGCACATCATCGTTTAAGATTACCTGCGTAGTATGTCGTATGCTGATCCTGGATGCATCATAACTCAAGCCGGAAAGTACCCCTTTGATCGCGGTCTCATCTCCTATGAGAACAACATCAAAGCCGTCTCTCTCATTCACAGCTTCCACACATCCCTGAACTACAGCACCGGGAGCATTGTCCCCTCCCATCGCATCGACAAGAATCTTCATGTAAAAATATCACTCCTCCGGCTTTTTGTCCGTTGAAAGGACATTTTTGTTTTTGCAGATATATTCTATGCCCGATACTATAGTCAGTATTACAGCAAGCGCCATAATAATATTTCCGCACATATAGCCGGCTTTGATAAGTGTTCCGAACCGGTCGGGTATTATACCGACGGTAAGAAGGACTATTATCGCAGCCGTCTGTACGACCATTTTTGCTTTGCCGAGAGTTCCCGCGGCTATCACGACGCCGTTGCTCGCCGCCAGCATGCGTATTCCCGATACCATAAATTCGCGGGCAAGTATTATGAGCGCCGCCCACAGATACATAAGACTCACTCCCGTGAGCGACAAAAGAGCCGCGGTCACGAGCAGCTTATCGGCTATCGGATCGAGAAATTTACCGAAGTTCGTTACCAGATTGTTTTTCCTTGCGATATGTCCGTCGGCAAAGTCGGTAAGAGAAGCTATGATATATACGGCAAGCGCAAAATATTCCTTCGTGTCGGCAAAAAAGTTCCCGCTGTTCATAAACTGCATGTAGCTCGGATAAGGGAATGCAAAGATCGCAAAAACAAGTACAAGCACGAGTCTTGTCACAGTCAATTTATTCGGAAGATTCAAAAAAACACTCCTCTCACAAAACCGCAGTCCGTTCACAGGCGGCCGCAAAGATTGATTCATTATACACTAATTTGGCATCCTGTCAAATCATATTCTTCGGCTATCAATATCTTGACCTTTACGAAGCTGCCCGTCTCGACAGGCTCCTCCGCCGTAAAATATATTCTCCCGTCTATATTGTCCGGGCCCTCCGCATAGCTTCTTCCGTAGTAAAATATACCGTCGTCCGAAACGCCTTCAACGAGCACATCATATATCTTACCCACGCGCTTCCGGTTGTTTTCAAGCGATATATCCTGCTGTATGCGCATTATGGAGTCGTATCTCTCCTTTTTGACGGAAGCCCTGACCTTTCCTCTCATTCTGAAAGCGGGAGTGCCCTCCTCGGGAGAGTATTCAAAAACGCCCAGCCTGTCGAAGCGGGTTTCCCTTACAAATTCCTCAAGCTCGGCGAATTCTCCGTCTGTTTCACCGGGGAATCCCACAATGAGAGATGTCCTTATGACGCATGACTTCATTTTTTCCCTGAAAGAGCGTATTACGCTCCGTATTTCATCGGGAGTGCCCCGTCTGTTCATATCGCTCAGTATGCGCGCATTTATGTGCTGAAGCGGAAGATCGACATAAGGCACCACTTTATCACAGTCATTCATGGCGTTTATGAGCTCCTCCGCTATCTCATCGGGATAAAGATACATCACGCGTATCCATTTGATACCGTCGATACCGTTAAGTTCATGCAGGAGCTCCGCAAGGCACGGCTTTGAATAAATATCCTTTCCGTATCTCGACGTGTCCTGCGCTATAAGGACTATTTCACCGACGCCGGCAAGTGCGAGCCTTTTTGCCTCCGCCGTTATTTCTTCCATGGGTCTGCTCCTGAAGCGTCCTCTTATATACGGTATCGCGCAATATGAGCATCTGTTGTCGCATCCCTCCGATATTTTTATGTAGGCACTTCCCTTTTCGGAGGCTATCACACGCGGCATATCAAGATATGTCATGTCTCCCGTTATCCTGTTAAAATCATATCTCCGACCGTTCAGACAACTTTCGACGGCCTTTGAGATCTCCGCATATCCGTTTATGCCGAGTACCGCGTCAACCTCTGGAAGCTCCGCACGTATCTCATTGTAATATCTCTGTGCGAGACACCCGGCGGCTATCACACCTCTGCATACTCCGGTTTTTTTATGCGAAGCGGCCTCCAGGAGTGCATCTATGGCTTCCTGTTTTGCGCTTTCTATGAAGCCGCACGTATTTACGATTATTACATCGGCCTCATTCATGTCATCGGTCATAATATAGCCGCTGTCTTTCAGTATCCCGAGCATAATCTCGGAATCGACCTGGTTCTTGGCACATCCCAAAGATACGAGTGAAATCTTGTACTCCTTACTGTTCATTTATACTTCGTCCTCCGATATGATCTTTTCGAGCGATCTTCTGACATCCGAAGGCGAAAAGCCCTTGCCCGCCAAATACCTGTAAAGCTTGAGCAGCTCCTTCTGCTCTTCCGGGATGCCGTTTCTGCATTTTTGTCTTATGAGCGCCTCGCAGGCACTCTCATCCGATATTTCGGGATTATTTTCATAAAATTCGTCGCAGACCCTGCCGGCGAGCTCCGCATCTATCCCTTTGGAATAAACGAGCCTGTTCATGACATCCGCCCTTGAAACGTGTTTATCCCTTAAGAGAGAAGACACGAATCTTTCCGCGTATGCTCTGTCGTCAACATATCCGAGCTCCTTCAGCCTGTCGATCGTCTTTTCGGCCGCAGGCGCGGCATAGCTCAGAAGTTTTTTCTCACTGCCGGATATGTTCTCAAGCGACGTTTCGATCTTTTTGCGTATCTGTGCTTCGGTCCTGGACGTAAACAAAACGTATGACGCAATATATGCCGTCATACGTTTTGAAAATACAGCGGTGCAAATGCCGTCATAGCTCCCGCACGGTGCGCCTTCACAGTAAAGACCGAATTCTATGACTTCTTCATCTGTGAGATCAAGGCTTTCGCCGCTGCTGAATGAGACTGTATACGCCGCATCACCGCTATCCGCGCAAATATTCTTTACACAGGACACCACAAAAATATCACTGCTCATCGGATCCGCGTACCGCATCCGGCGTAGCGGCGGGCTGCTTGTTCCTGTTCATGGATTCAAGAGCTGCGGCACGCACCTTAGCCTCTACCTCGGCCATGACCTCCGGATTGTCTTTAAGGTATATCTTCGCATTCTCGCGTCCCTGTCCTATTCTCTGATCCATGTACGAGAACCATGCGCCGCTCTTGTTTATTATGTCATAATTCACAGCCAGATCAAGTATGGAACCGCTCTTTGAAATGCCCTCGCCGTATATTATGTCGAACTCCGTCTCGCGGAACGGCGGAGCCACCTTGTTCTTTACTACCTTGACACGCGTTCTGTTTCCTATCGTATCTGTTCCCGACTTTATGGATTCTATCCTCCTGATGTCGAGTCTCACCGAAGCATAGAACTTAAGAGCCCGTCCTCCCGTCGTTACTTCGGGATTTCCGAACATCACGCCTACCTTCTCACGCAGCTGGTTGATGAATATAGCCGTCGTTTTTGATTTGTTTATGACTCCCGAAAGCTTTCTGAGAGCCTGTGACATGAGCCTTGCGTGAAGTCCCACGTGAGAGTCGCCCATTTCACCGTCTATCTCGGCCTTGGGCACGAGCGCGGCCACGGAGTCTATCACTATAACGTCTATCGCTCCGCTCCTTACGAGCGCTTCCGCTATCTCGAGGGCCTGTTCGCCCGTATCGGGCTGCGAAACGATCAGATTGTCTATGTCGACGCCCAGTGCTTTGGCATAGACCGGATCCAGCGCGTGCTCCGCATCTATGAATGCGGCGTCTCCGCCGTTTTTCTGTGCTTCTGCTATAACATGGAGAGCCACCGTGGTCTTACCCGAGGATTCAGGCCCGAATATCTCTATTATCCTTCCTCTCGGGAGGCCTCCCACTCCGAGAGCTATATCAAGTCCCAGTGCGCCTGTAGATATGACGTCCACATTCATACCGACATTATCTCCGAGCCTCATAACTGCGCCCTTTCCGAACTGTTTATCTATATTTGCCATAGCGTTCTCAAGCGCTTTCCTTCTTTCGGCAATTTTCCTGTCGTCAAGCTGTTCAGCCATTGTAAAACCTCCTGTAATGCTTTTAAAACGACCACAACACACTTTTTATTTTACCGCATCGCTCATTATTTGGCAACAAAATTATCTGCCCTGCAGGTAATACTCCTCGGAAATCTCCTCTTGTCCCACGAGGCGCGTCATATTGAGCTGCGCTATCACGAGCCCGTAATAGATACCCTTTGCCTTCAGCAATTCATCGTGCGTGCCCGATTCCGCTATCTTTCCGTGATCGAGCACTATGAGGCGGTCCGCGAATTTCAAGGTTGAAAGCCTGTGCGCGATTGCAAATGTGGTCCTGTTCTTGACGAGACGCCTGAGAGCCTCCTGCACGAGCTTTTCACTCTCGGTGTCAAGAGATGCCGTGGCCTCGTCAAGTATGAGTATCCTGGGATCATGTATTATCGCTCTGGCTATAGCGATCCTCTGCTTTTCTCCTCCCGACAGAGTCTGTCCGTTCTGTCCTATGCGCGTGTCATATCCGTCGGGAAACCTCATGATGAAATCGTGGGCATTCGCCATTTTACATGCGCGTATCACTTCCTCGAAAGTGGCGTCCGGCTTCGAATAGATTATATTCTCATATATGCTGCCGCTGAAGAGGAAAGTCTCCTGGAGTACGACTCCTATCTGCGAGCGCACGCACTCCTGTGAAATATTGCGCATATCCGTGCCGTCTATGAGTATCTTGCCCGAATCCGGATCGTAAAATCTCAGCAGCAGGTTTATGACAGTGCTCTTGCCCGAGCCGGAATGACCCACAAGCCCCACCATTTCACCGCTTTTTACTTTAAAATTGATATTTTCAAGTACGGCCTGATACGACTTGTATCCGAAAAATACGTCCCGGTATTCGACCTCGCCCTTGATCTCAGGAGTCACCGCGAGCTCGCTGTCCTTTATATCGGGTTCGCTGTCAAGTATATCGAACACACGTGCGGCGGCGGCAACGGCATCGGCTATCGACCTCGGAAGTGATATCATGTAATTTATGGGGCCGTATATCATGGACGCATATGTCGTGAACTGTACGAGAGTTCCCGCGTCCATGTCGGCGCGAAGTATGTATATTCCTCCTGTGAGCATGAGAGCCAGGTGGCTCAGCTGAGTCAGTATCTGTATGAGAGGCTGCACCGTATTCCAGAACACCTCGTTGCTGACCGACAGGTCTTTATATGATTTGCATACGAATCTGTAGCGCTGCGTTTCGTTTTTCTCCGTTCCGAATGTTTTTACGACACGTATACCGTTCAATATATCCTGAAGCACCGAATTGCATTTGCCCGACAGGCGCCACAGCCTTCTGTACATCTTGTTTGTTTTTCTTCTGAAGGCCCGCATTATAAGAACGATGAGCGGGGCGGGTATTATGACTATGAAAGCCATTTTCCAGTTGATAAAGAACAGATATGTGCCTATGGCTATGAGCGTCAGGAGCTGATTCATGCATTCCGTGGCGTCGGACTGTATGAAGTTTTTGATCCTGTTCGTATCATTGAGTACGCGGCTCATGAGGTCGCCTACTTTGCGGTCGTTCGTGAAGCTCACCGACATGGAATTTATGTGTCTGAATACCATGACTCTCAGATCGTGCATCATATTGCTGCTGAGTCTCGCCATGAGCCTCGATCTGAATATCGATACGAGCGCGAGCATGGCCCTGCACGTAAAATATGCCAATATTATGAATGCGAAAAGCATCATGAAATCGTGCATATTCCCGCGTTCTTCGGCGGGCCTCACGTATACGTCGTTTACGAGCCTTGAATAGATATACGGCATGAGTATGTTTATTCCGCTCATGGCGAGCATCATAGCAACTGCCGCCGCAAGATACGGCACGTATTTCACGGCGATACCGAGTATCCTTGTGAGCACCGCCGATTTTTTTGCGCAGTATGCACATACGGAGCTGCCCTGTACCAGCGGCCGTCCGCATTTAAGACATTTTTTATCCGGCTCCTCTCTGATATCGGTGTTCCTTCCCTGCCTTGCAAGATTTGTTTTCTGCGCGATGGTCGCGTACCTTGCTATATGCTCCATGGAGAATCTCGCCAGCTTCACATCCTCGCCGCAGTCGCCGCGCTTAGCCTCGAGTATGCCGGCTCCGCTCATCACCGTAACCTTATAATCCGAGTATTCGTCCTTGATTATCTCGCGTTTTACGTCTCCGTCATTGAGGAACAGGAAAAATCTGTCCGTGACTACAAAATAGCCGTCGGTGAATTCATCGTTTTCACCGAGATCCCACGGCACCGCGTATATCATTTTCTCGTTGCCGTATCTGTCGGCCACCAGATCCGCGGCCCAGTCCGGCAGTTCAAAAAACAGAGTCATTACACTATTACCTCCAGATTGCGCCTGCTCTTCTTGTCAAGCTTCGTCATGTCGGGTATGTTGTATCTGTTGCCGTCTACGTCGACTATGAGCATCCTCACATCGGAAAGCCTTATAAAGCTCGAAGTGTTGCTGTGAGCCGTGATCCTGCGCTTTCCCGATGTAGTGACGGCGTCCATTGTCACTATTCCCCTCTCATCCTTAAGACGTATTATCTGTGTTATATCCGGTGTGAAATATCTCGTATCGAGCTCATCGCATACTGTCCTGCGCAGATCCTCCGGAAGCTGTAAAACGTCCTCTATAACGCCTATCTCCTCTCCGGGCTCTCTGTTTTCCGTTATCTCTCTTACCGAAAGATATCTGTAAGGCATTGAGAGCGGGAAAGTCCTTTGTATCATTACTCTCCTGTACTTTTTGCCGCCTGTTTCAAGAGAGAGAAAGCCTCCCTCGCTCATGGAGAATTTCAGTTCGTCAGCCGTAAGATAATTTATTCCGGCGATCTCATTTATATCTTCATTTTCCATAACTGTCAATTTTCCTCCAGTCCTCTCATTTTAAGAGCTTCCTTCTGTATCTGGTACAGTCTGTAGTAAACTCCCTCCAGCGCGTATATCTCCGCATGAGTGCCCTGCTCCGCAATGCAGCCGTTATCGATCACAATAAGCCTGTCCGCATTTCTGAGGGTGGAAAGCCTGTGCGCTATATTGAACGTCGTCCTTCCCTTTGCGAGCTGTTCAAGGGCCTTCTGTATGTGAAGCTCCGTCTTTGTGTCGACCGCGGACGTGGCTTCGTCGAGAATGAGTATCTTCGGATTTTTGAGTATGGCCCTCGCCAGTGCCACGCGCTGTCTTTCTCCTCCGGAAAGGCCTTTGCCTCCGGTACCTATCCACGTGTCGTACCCATCTTCCATCTTCATTATAAAATCGTGAGCGTCCGCCATCTTTGCGGCGTTTATCACCTCATCCGGCGAAGCGTCGCGCTTCGTGTATGCTATATTGTCAAATACCGTGCCTGTGAAAAGGTAAGTGTCCTGAAGCACTGTGCCTATCTGCTCATGAAGCCAGTCAAGTGAGAGCTCGCGTATATCGACGCCGTCAAAGCATATCGTGCCCGAATCGGTGTCGTAAAGGCGCGATATGAGATTTATGAGTGTGGATTTGCCCGCGCCGGACGGCCCCACTATGCCTATATGCTCACCCGGGCAAGCCTCAAAGCATATATCCTTTAATACGGGACGGTTGGGAACATAACTGAAATTCACATTGTCGAACGTCACACGGCCCGTAAAATCCTCTATTTTCACAGGCTTGTCCGCTTCTCTTATTTCCGATCTCGCATCAATTATCTCAAATATCCTGTTGGCAGAGTTCATGGCGGACGCAAACTGCTGGACAGTATTCGTGAGCCACTCAAGAGGCCCGTATATCATGCCGACATATCCCACGAGAGACGTGAGCTGTCCGAAGCCGAAGCTTCCGTCTATTATGAGTCTGCCGCCTATCACATATATCGCAAGGGAGCCGAGCCACATGACAAAGCTCACTATCGGGAACACTGTTCCGGATTTTATGTTTATATCGGCCTGAGTGTTTCCGAATATACGGCTTGCTCTTGAAAACGACGCATTTTCCGTCTGTTCCTTTCCGAAGGCTTTTACGACGCGCACACCCGTAAACGAATCGTGCATTCTCGAAGTCATGATGCTCCTGTACCGGAAGCTTCTTGAGAACATTTTATTGAAGGAAGGCAGAAAATGTCTGAAAAAGAGCAGTATGAACGGCGCAGGTATGAGTATCAGCACCGAAAGAGACGGCCGCATGGCTATCATGACTGCCGAAACGCCTACAAGCTTGAATATGTTCACGATAAGGAACGGTATGCCGTCCAGCATGAACCACTGAACCTCCTCGGCGTCTGAGTTCACCCTTGTCATGAGAGCGCCCGTTTCCTTGTCGGTAAAATATTTCACAGACAGTCTCTGCATCGACTCAAAGACCTCCGTGCGCATATTGAAAACGACTTCATTTGCGAAACGGGAATTTTTTCTTCCGTATATCACCGTAAACAGCACCGACACCAGCTGCAGAGCGACCAGCAGCAGCACGAGCGGTACGATCTTACCGTAATTCGGACTGGCGGGCGCCAGCACCTGATCGAACAGCACCGTGCCCGAAAAATAAGGCACTATTATATTTATAAGGGCCGTTATGATCATGAACGTAAGTATGAAAGCTATATATTTGCCGTACCTGCCGGAATATGTGAGCAGTCTTATGAAAACGTGCGCTTTATCCACGCAGTACGGACATATGTGGGTATCGTCCCTGTATTCGCGCCCGCATTTAGGGCATCTGGCGGCTCCGCCTTCGCTCTCGAGCGCTTCCGTTATGTCCTCATGCTTAAGCGATTTCATGACAAGCTCCGCAAATCTGCCGAAATGCCTGTTCATGGCATTGCTGCCGCGGCACACGCGCACGAGCTCACCGCTGCCGCTTTTTTTTATTATAAGCGAAAGACTCGTGGCGGATATATCCACAAACAGCTCGTCATTTTCGTCCACCCCGAAACGTTCGAGAGAATCCGTGTATTTATATATCACATTATCCTTGTATGCTATGTATACATCGGCGTATTCAAAGCTGTCATTCATATCGCTCAGGACATGCGGGAGCTTTTCATCCGGTAAAATGCCGGCCTCCGCGGCCGCCTGCTCAGGCAATATCTTTTCCTCGGCGTCATCTCTGCCGAAAATATTCTTTATCTTACCCTTTGCCAAAATATCACCGAACCTCTGTGAGTTTTTCTATTTCTTCCGGAGACAGGAATCGCCATTTGCCGGGTTTCAGATCTCCGAGTTCTATCGTGCCGAAGCTTATTCTTGTAAGGCTGTTTACGGGATGCCCTATCCTGTCAAGCATCCTCCTCACCTGTCTGTTTCTTCCCTCTCTTATGCTTATCTCCGCTATGGCATTGTTGCCCTTGTACCCTACCACATCCAGTACTGCGGGGAGCGTCTTACCGTCTTCGAGCATTATGCCTTCCGCAAACTTTCTTATATCTGTTTCATTCGGTACGCCCTTTACGACTGCTCTGTACGTTTTCCACACCTCAAAGGACGGATGTGTCACCTTCTGCATGAATTCCCCGTCATTTGTGAGTATTATAAGACCTGTCGTGTCGTAGTCCAGCCTCCCTACGGGATAAAGCCTCGCATCAACTCCCTGTACAAGATCAACAACGCACTCGCGCCCTCTGTCATCCTTTGAAGCGGACAATACTCCCGCCGGCTTATTCATCAATATGTAATACTTCCTTTTCTCCGGCTTTATGATATTGCCGTCGACACAGACAGTGTCATTTCCGCTTACCTTAGTTCCCATACCGGTCACCGTGCTGCCGTTGACACTGACTCTTCCTTCTTCTATCATGTGCTCTGCGGCACGCCTCGAGGCAGCTCCGCAGAGAGCCATATATTTTTGCAGTCTCATTTCTTCCATTATAAGCGCACCTCTTTTCCGCTTTTGACAAAATATACGATCTTACCCGGATCGCATCCGAAGCTTTTCTTCACGCACTCCGCGTAATACTCAAGCTGTTCTTTATACCTTGACGCATCGGGATACTCATCTGTCTTAAAATCTATCACCGTATAATCGTCGCCTTCTTTTATAAGACAGTCTATGATCCCCTGCACCGAAACGGTCTCTCCTTTTATGTCCGCCAGCTGTGTGAAAGGTATCTCCTTCATTACCGAGTCGGCGCCTGCTATGCGCGCGGCCATGCCGCTCGTAAAATATCCCGCCAGCATTTCACGGTCGATGCTCTCCGCCTCTTTGCGGCTCAGGAATCCGGCGTCCTCCGCATACAGAATAAGTTCGCACGCATATCCGTACGCTTCATCCGAACTCATGTTCTTCAGTCTTCCGTAATCCGTCAGTCTCAGGCACGTGTGAAACGCGGTACCGCGCTCTGCGGCAGTGAGCGTTCCCACGGCGGAATGCGTAATGTCGGGTATGTCGGAAAGAGGCATTCCGCCCCCGTAAGGCACAGAGCCGTATTCGGATCCGTCGGCCATGCTCCTTCTTTTGAGCTCGGAAACCGATATCTTTGCAGGCATGCGTTCTTCCGTATTTTTCAGCTCATATCTGTAAAATGTCATTTCAGGTATGTTAAGAAAAGCATTCCCGTATACGGTCTCATCCTTAACTTCCGCATCGGACCCGTCGCTCTCCGGGCAGTGTATGTTCTCCGGCTTCACTGCTTCCGATGCGACTATCCACTCTAAAAAGGACTTCGCTTCCGGTACATTATCCTCAAAGACGCCGCTGTCAACAGCCTTGTTCGTTTCACCTGTTATTATCAGCTTTTCCGCAGCCCGCGTCATGGCAACGTACAGCACTCTCATTTCCTCTTCAATGCTGTCTGTCTTCATGCGCCGCGCTGTGAGTACCTTCATTACGGACGGGTATTTCACGCGGAGATCCTCCCTGTAACAGGTAGGCCCGAGTCCGAGGCGTCTGTGCTTCAGGATAGGCTTGGAATAGTCCTTACTGTTGAAATTCTTACCCGTGCACGCAAGTATCACGACCGGGAACTCAAGTCCCTTGCTCTTGTGTATGCTCATTATCTGTACGGCATCGATCCCCGATGACGCGGCGGAGGCGTCGCTGAGGTCTTCATTTCGCTTTTTGAGCGAGTCAAAGTAATGCAGAAATCTGAAAAGGCCTTTATTTACATTTTTATCGTACTCAGCCGCCTTTGCTCCGAGGAGATCCACATTGGCCGTGTGCAATCCGCCGAAGGGACCGTTTCCGATATTTTCATAAAAATGATTTTCATTTATGAGTATCCTTAAAAGTTCCGACACTCCCATGTGTACGGCCGCTTTTCTGAGCTCCGAAAGCCTGTCCGTGAAGATCGATATCTCCCTTGCCAGCCGTTCGTTGCCGCCGGCATAATTAAGACACATATCGTAAAAATATTCATCGTCCCCGCCACGCCTTACAGAGTCGTTTTTTATTTCAGCGAGCTCGGTATCGGAGAAGCCGTAAATATTCCTCATGGTCGCCGCAAAATGTATGTCCTGTAGAGGGTTGTCTATTATACTCATGAATGACAGCATTATATTGACCTCGGCATTAGAGAAAAAGCCGCCGCCCGCGCTGTAAAATGCGGGTACGCCTGCATCTCTCATATATGCGACATATTCCTTGGCACAGGATGAAGGCGAGCGCATGAGGATCACCACGTCCCGGTATGTTATATTACGCATGCAGGCGCGCGCCCTGTCATATATCTGAAATCCCGAATTCACAAGATCTTTGACGATATGCGCAACCTTTTCGGCCTCTCTGTTTACGCCCTTTTCTTTATTTACAATGTAGAGCTCCGTTTCACGTGATGACGGATTGGCCGTTTCCGGATAAAATCCCGCTCCGAAATTAAGCCTTTCGTCTTCGTCGTACGGCAGCATACACGTTCCTTCGGTCATTATTTTTCCGAAAAGTGCGTTCACGGTATCTATAACGCCCGTCCTGCTCCTGAAATTTTTATTGAGTATTATTAGCTTACCGGCGTCGTCACTGTTTGAATAAGCTTTATATTTCTTTATAAAAAGATCGGGTCTTGCCTGTCTGAAGCCGTATATGCTCTGCTTTACATCCCCTACCATGAAAATATTGCCGTCCTTTCTTGATATGAGAGAAAGTATGGCATCCTGTATCTCATTGGTATCCTGGTATTCGTCAATATATATCTCGTCAAAATATGCGGCATACCTTTCGGCTGTTTCACTGGGGCCGCCGTTGTCATCCGTAAGGACCTTATATGTTATGTGTTCCAGATCATTAAAGTCCAGTATATGCTTATCGGCTTTAAGAGCGGTATATGTCTTTTCAAAATCAATGACTACATCTATAAGGCACGATATGTCGGGATAAAGGAGCTTCATATCGTCATACGGTGTCTCTTCGGACTGCCCAACGGTGTAGAAAATACCCTTATTGCTGTTAAAGCCGTTCTTTACATCGCCGTATGCTTTTTTTACGAGATCCAGCACCTTTAATGTATCTTCATCATATTTTGACCTTATTTTGTTATTTATACTCGGGCTCCTGCTGAAATTTACGGATCTCACCGCTTCGTATATTTCAGACCATGAGCCCTCACGCTGTCTGTATAAAGGATCTCTGTATCTTGACAGCACCGAGACAGGATGTTCCAGCATGCGTATGTCATTTTCGAACTCTTTCCCGAACTCTTCTATGCCGCATTCGTCACACAGACACTTAAGCCTTATCAGCCTGTTTCTTTTTGCTTCCAGATCGCCGCAAAGATTCTCCGCCAGATCCTCGCACCATTTTGTACGGTAAAAATCGGTGCATGATCCCGGATCGAACATACGCTTCTGCTCTTCAAGCCATGCTATGGGATCCGGACTGTCGGATGCAAAATCGAAGAGCTCCAGTATCTGCTCGGATATGCCGCGGTCGCTGTTATATGCAGAATATATCTCTACAATACGCTTAAAGGAAGCATCGTCCTTTCCGTACCAATGCTCGAGTACATCGTCCAGGGCATCCTCACGCAGCATTTTTCTCTCGCCGTCTTCGGCCATTCTGAAGGAAGGGTCTATGCCGCTCTCGCCGGGATTGCTCTTAACTACCGACCGGCAGAAGGAATGAATGGTCGTTATGTTGGATTTTGAAAGCAACGTCTGCTGCCTGCCGAGTCTCCGCACTTCAGCATCGGAAATATCCTCACGGTCCATCTCGTTCTGTATGGCCGTGTAAAGCCTTTCCTTAAGCTCAGCTGCGGCAGCATTCGTGAACGTAACGATGAGCAGTCTGTCAATGTCCGTTTTATTTTTTATTATCCTTAATATTCGCTCGATAAGAACCGCCGTTTTGCCGGAACCGGCAGCAGCGGAAACAAGTATATTTCCGCACTGTCCGTCCTCGTTAACGGCTCTTAACTGACTTTCCGTCCATTCCTTACCCATACCGATATTATCATCTGATATTGATCATTTTTTGCGCTGTGCCTCTATCGTGATCCCGTAAACAGCGCTGCCTATAAATCTGTAGTCGTCGCTCCACGAGCTGCCGCCCGTCACAAAATGCTCCGGACCGTATGCCGATGTTTCCGTAGGCACAAGGTGCAGCGGTCCGAACATATTTCTCCTGGAGCAAACGAGCGTGACTCCTATGTCGCTTTCCTCTTTGACCCATGATGTTATGTCGGCCTCATACGGATCCCATGCTATTATCTCCCTGCGGCCGCCGCTGCGGCTTGCTCCCAAAGAGTGCACCTCCGCCAACGATCCTCTGTACCCGTCTGTTCTGAGTATGACTCTGTCCGCATCTCTGTACTCAGCAAACAGTCCGGCAGGTATCTTATATGTAACACTGCCTGTATAGAACGGCATATTATATTCAATAAGATCCCTGAACCCTATCCTTCCGGGTCTGCTCACGAGCGTAGAGCGGTGTCCGTCTATGCGCACTCCGAAGTCTCCTACGATATATATCGACTCTACGTTCGTTGTCCTTCTGAAAAGAGTGCTGCAATTAACGGTATTGCGCCCCTTGCGTATGACTCCCGCCGGTACGTGAAGCTTGCTGAAGCATATGTCTATCCAGAAATCCTTCGGATCCGTGCATTTGAGCACCGTTCCGTTCAGAGAGCACTCCCAAAGCTCGGGGCGCTCTATGGCAATGAATACATCACCTTCGGGAACATCATCTGCGTAGAACTCATATTCAAGCTCGAGCCTGCCGTACTCATTGTTGCAGTGGAGCTTAGAATACCAGGGCTGGAGCATATTTCCGCCTCTTCTCTCTATGCCGACTCTGTCTCTTATCCTTCCGTCAACGCGGAGCACTTCCTCTTCCATGTTCCATTCTTCATCGCCGAGCTTCCATTTGGCAAAATCGAGTACGCATACGTTCTTCTCATCAAGCTCATATTCAAATCCGTCCTTATCGGAGACCGGGATCGCTGAAATGCATTCATACGAATCGCGCTCTTTGAGCGAAGCATCCTCTTCCTTTGAAAATACGAAAAGCTTTTCGCCGGCGGCTTCAATATCAAACGAAACCGAAACAGTGCCTTCGGAAAATTCCGCGGCTTTTCTGTATCTGTTTCCCGTAGACATATCCCATTCTTCCGCGTAAGACACATTTTCGGCCACACCGTCTGTCCTTACAGTAAGACGTACGTCCTTCCTCCCTTTACCCCTGTCCGTATTGAGAACGACAGCATACATGAGACCCGCGTCACTGTCATATCTCGTCTGTACGAATATCTCACTGCTTCCGGCTGCCGCTATGTCGGTCCTGCATGATGTGTTGTTCTTAAGCTCGCGCGCAAGGGCATCCTTGTCAAACGGTATGACGGCCGAGTTCTCATGAGCAGCGAGCGTCTTTACGTCGGACGACGGCTCGGATCCCACATATCCAGGTATATCTCCGCAGAATATCACCTTTCCTCCCGCGTCCAGGAAGGCGCGTAAAATGTCGACAGTCGATCTTCTCAATGTGAGCATTCCGCTCACCACTACAGTGTGATAAGAAGCCTTGCCCACATTCAGTACGGCTCTTCCCGAGCTGTCCGTACTCACTGCCGACATGCCGCTCATCATGAATTCCTCTCCGTAATCGAAATCTATCTGACTTCCGGCCAGCATATTGAACAGCTTGGAATAATGGTCCTCCAGTGCCAGCTCATCCGTATTGTCGGGCGCCGGACTTATCCAGCGGGCCCAGTCAAGATATATTCCGGCCCATACCGATTCTATCGGATTCATGACAAGTGTGTCGCAAAGGGCATTTCCCTGTGACATCACGACTCCGAATCTGGCAAAATATGTTTCAACATGATCATAATATTTATAGTACGGAGACTGATGGAATATGCTGGCGGGATAATCGCGTTTCGACTCGCCTTCCATCGTATACCACGACAGATGCGGGCACCGAAGGTTTATGCCGAAGAGCGCCTGCCAGTCTCCCACTGCTTTATGTCCTTTAAAATCAAACTGCCATCCGGAGCAGCCGTACAGCTCCGAGAGCAGCCATTTCTGACCTGTCTGTCTCGCTGCGGATGAGAGCTGCTTCGCCACCCAATAGCATCTGTTGAATTCGGTCAGGAGATCTATGCCCGGATATGTCATATACGGATAGAAACGCATGAGCGAGCCGTTAGGCACAGTCTGATTTATAAGAGCATCCTCGTGTAGCACGTGGCCCGTGAAAATGATATTGTTTTCTTCGCACCATTCCTTGTAAGGTACAGCAAAACGCTCTATAAAGAGATTGTTTGCCAGATCCACGAAATCTGTCTTTACCTTTGCCACCTTCGCACCGTTTTTCCTGTAATAAAGCTCAGGAAGCATCGCCTTAAGATCATATCCGTATCTTGATCTGAACTCATCAAATATGTCGTCTGTATAAGCCGCGGACGATATCTCGACTCCGTTTTCGATCCTGTAATCGTCGAGCATGTGCCCTCTGTGGGGTTCATCGGTGAAGATTCCCTTAATGCTCCTTCCCAGTCTGTCTCCGCAATGCTTTTTATATTCCTCGTGCGTAAGCTCTATAAAACGCTTTGTGGCCTTCAGACTCATCGTATCTATGTATGTCGTGCCGTTATACACGCTGGCGGGCTTGTCGGGAACTATTTTAAATACGAGCACTTTATTATAGCCGTTATTGCCTGTCAAGGCAGCCGAAAGCTCATCGGCTGTCCCGCATTCCTCATATCCGGATATGTCTCTTCCGTCGGTATGCGCCGCAAATATGTTTATGATGTCCGCGTCCTTCGTATCCCTTTCATAGTCAAAGGCATCCTTGTCGTAGGCGTTCAGGACTATGGATTTCATCCTGTACTGTTCATCCACGGTCACCTTTCCGCCTGCACTGCCGCTCGGCCATCTGTCCTCGTCGTAAAGCCACGCTTCAAGACCGAGCTTCTCGCCTTCATCGGCGACCGTATTTATAAGATCGAACCACTCTTCTCCCAGATATTCTGTTATCAGGCCCGCACGCGAATGCATGAAAAAGCCTCCGAAGCCCATCTCCTTTATTACATGCAGCTGTCTTATAAGCTCCTCTTTTTTTAATTCTCCGTTCCAGGACCAGAAGGGTTTACCTCTGTATTCCGCACCCGGAGCAGTGAAAAGCTCTATCACATTTTTTCTGTCATTCATAACACATAACTGCCTTTCATAATTATTTGATTGATACATATTCGTTTATCAAAAAACGCGGTGGTTATTATACACCTGAAGCCTTATTTCCACAATCGTTTAATTTTCGGCCTTACGTATATTTTTTATGTACGTCCCGCAGCCGAAGCGCGGGCCACCCGTCTTACGGGTGGCGGCGACTTCTTCACTGTTCGAGCTGTCTGCCTATCACGGCGGCAGCCGACTGCGTGAGCTTTGCCTCGGTGTCACCGGGTATATTCTTATTGTCCGGTGAAAACATTATGACGGATCCTACGGGGTCGCCGTGTGATATTATGGGCGTACCTACGTATGACATTATCTTATCGGAAGCTATATCTTCTATTATCGGAAAATAATCGCTTTTTCTGTCTTTTGCTATAAATGTCGAACGGTCCTCCATGGCCTGCTCCAGCTGTCTCGTTATGCGCTTTCCGGTGAAATCCTTTTTTGATATCCCGGATACTGCCACGACAGTGTCCCTGTCCGTGATACATGTGGGGTACCCCGCCGTTTTGGAGAGGCTGTCGGCAAATTGAAGGGCGAATTCATTGAGATCGCTCATCACGGAGTATTTGCGTAAAATTATCTCGCCGTCTTCGCCCGTATATATTTCAACTGGATCTCCTTCTCTGAGTCTGAGCGTCCTGCGCATTTCTTTAGGTATCACAATGCGCCCGAGCTCGTCTATCCGTCTAACTATTCCCGTCGCTTTGAGCATATTGATATTTTTGGTCTCACTCATATATTTAAACTCCTTCATAAAAGCTGTTACGATCATTTCTCCTTAGTATTATTTACCACATATGAAAAAATATACGTAAGGCTCCAAATTAAACGATCGCGTTAAACAGCAAAAATGCGGAGTATCGCCGCAGGCGGGCGCTTTCTCCGCATTTTCAGATCATGAAAGGATATCCCCCGAAAGACCGGGCATCATCCCCAAAAACCTATGAGTGAATTTGCTATATTGACATTATCCCCATCGTATCTTTCGACCGCCAGCAGCAGGAGCACGTCTCCCACAGAGAGCTCCTTGAGAGCATTCTGCACGGCATAATGGTTATTATAGAAATCGCTTCTGTGACATACTGTGGCTTTTGCAAAATCACGGGCCAGGTACTGCTCCATGGAATGTCTGAAGGAGTCGCCTATGACCACTATCTTGGATCGGTTCGGTGAGTCCGAAGTGAACTGTACGAGCTCCACCTCGGAACCTACAGAATTGTCGGGGAAGTACTTAGTATTGACTTTCACGTTCGTTTTATATTCGACCTGATAATCGGTATATGTTGTCGAATATCCGCAGAAATTCGAAAGATCCCCGCCTGTTCTCTTAGTCTCGTTCACCGTCAGCTCGAGCAGGTTGGTGGTATCCATTCCGAGGGCTCTGTAGACAGCCATGGTTCCCATAAATCCGCCGATTGAATTCCAGTGAGTATCCTGCTTGTAAAATACATCGTAAAGATATTTGGCCGTATTCAGATCGGAGAGAGGATACAGATATTTCACGGAGCTGTGCTGCTGCATATAATCGAGGAATACCTCCTGCCTTTTGGGCGTGGACTGTCTCTGATACGAAGGCATATATTCCGGATAAGCCTGCTCCTTGTTGGGCGCGGCCATCACAACAAGATGGATACCCTTTTTATCGCAGGCTTCCCTGAGCTTTTCAAAGGTGTGCCGCCACGAATTCATGGTGCCGTTGTCCAATACATTCGTGCCCTGATAATAACCTATACTGTTGTCGCCCTCGTAGAAGAGCCAGTCGTTTCTCCCGTATATAGCTCCTCCGGCCGATCTCGGCGCAAGGTACGATGTGGACGTCTTTTTATTTCCCGTGATCTCGAGATTATAATATCCGCACGTACTGCATTTCGAGAGTATGTAGCCGTAATGCTCCTGATCGGCATTCTGTGTCTTTACCGTCGAATATTTATGGCCTGTCGCCGGTATTTCCTCTGTCTTCGTATCTCCGCATTCCGCGCATGTATACACCCTTTCTCCCGCTTCCGTACATGTGGCGTTACGCACAATCCTGCCGGAATCGTATCTGTGCTCATGAGGGGCGGGAGTACGGCCGCCGCCGTCAGGCGTAGGCGTTGCCGGCTTTGCGGTTACCGTCCCGGTCGCCGGCGCCGTTTCAGAAGAAGTCGAAGGGGCAGGCGTTGCCGGTGCTTCCGCGGAAGGCGTTTCACCGGGCACAGGTGAAGGCGTACCGATCGGCTCCGGTGTGAGCGTGGGCGTAGGCGTGTTCCCGAACAGGTCGTTAAAATCTGACATATCTATAGTCGGAAGCTCCTCGTCAGCGTCGTCTCCGGCATTTCCTCCTTCTTCTCCCGACGCATTTTCGGAAGCATCGCCCATGAACAGCTGCGTCAGCTTAGGGTCTATATTATTTCTGTAATACGTCTCATATTTCTGTGAAACGGTAGTTTCAAAATATATGAGTGAATTCCTGAAAGGAGAATGATCGCTGTAAAATGATTCAAAACGGCTGAACCAGTCGTTCGACATAGTCACTGGGAATTCCGTAAGCTCCCTTTTTTCCGTCAGTCCGCCTTCCTCCTCGGATGCGACGTCATCGCCGAATGCAAGCGAAAGTACCCACGGCGATACGGCCACCAGCGCGAACAGTATGATGACAAGTACGGCAAAATGCCTGATATTGCGATCGGCGTTCTCTCTGTTATTATTATTTTTATTTTCTTCCATTTTACACTGACCTCCGTTCGTCAGAAATTGCCGTATATGGACGGGTTATATGAACCGCCCACGAGCATTATGAGGGACCATACGAATATCGCGATCTGAGCTATCGTATCGGCGCTCATGAACACGTAGTTGTATTTTACTTTGTCATACAGCTTCATGAGCGGTCTCTGGAGTATACCGGTAAGGAGTATTCCGGCTATGAGAGCGACCAGTATCTCCATATCAAGATAGCTGAGTACAGTCAGGCCTGCGCTCGAAGCCTTGAATGAGAACAGCTGTCTGAAATACCTGCCGGCCGCGTCAAGATTCGGCGCTCTGAAAAGCACCCATCCCATCATAACAACGAACTGCGTGTATATCCAGTTGACGATCTTGACGGGATTTTTCTTGAGGAGATTTCCGAGGAACGCTCTTTCTATTATGCTGAACAGAGCGAACAGAAGTCCCCAGAGTATGAATGTCAGATTGGCGCCGTGCCATATTCCCGTAAGGAGGAACACCATGAACAGGTTGAAATATATCCTCGATTTTTTGCATCTGCTGCCGCCAAGAGGTATGTATATGTAATCCCTGAACCAGAAGGAAAGCGACATGTGCCATCTGCGCCAGAATTCCTGTATCGAAAACGATGTATACGGATAATTGAAGTTCTCCGTTATATCGAATCCGAACATGAGTCCTACGCCTATCGCCATATCGGTGTAACCCGAGAAGTCGTAATATATCTGCAATGTGTAAAGGACAAGTCCCAGCCACGCGATACCCGATCCCATGGCGTCAAGGTTCTCGATCGCCCATATACGGTCCACCTCACGGGCCACGATGTTCGCTATAAGTACCTTCTTTCCGAGGCCGTAACAGAAGCGCTTTATACCGTGCATGAAACGCTCGGCCGAATGGGTCCTGTTCGTTATCTGCGGGCCCAGATCGCCGTAGCGCATTATGGGTCCCTGCGTGAGCTGTGCGAAGAATGACATGTAAAGTGCAAAATGCGCGGGATTCTTACACGGCTTTACTTTTCTCGTATATACATCTGCTATGTACGATATTGACTGGAATGTTATGAACGATATGGCAAGAGGCATGGCGATCGCCTTTATACCCAGTGCGCCGGTGCACTCGAATTTAAGGAGAGAGCTGAATATCCCGCCTATCTTTTCCCCCGAAGTCAGTATCTCGATAAGGGTGACCATCATGTTGAAATATTTGAATACGACGAGCAGCAGCACATTTATGAAAACGGCGCACACTAGCACTATCTTGCGCGCGCCCTCTTCAAATCCGGTCTCCAGCTTCTCCATGAATATTCCGGCAAGGTAATTCACCGCCATCATCCCTATGAAAAGGAGCAGCTGATAAAGTCCTCCCCACGCGTAAAATACGATGCTGAGCACGAGCAGCAATATGTTCCGCGCATTCGATCTCACATTTTCTTTGCGGATAAAGCCGAAAATGTAATAAATGATCAAAGATACGGGTAAAAAAATCTCAATAAAAAATACCCCTTTTGCAAACTCCATTTAATTCCCTCCGTATGTAACCGCTGTAATACTGCCAAAGTCTTAAACATCATGTGAATGTATTGTAAAATACAAGAGCACAAATGTCAATTGTTATATATCTCATATGCGTGAGAGACGTGCGTCTGAAGTTACTGTTCAGAGGTATCTAAACGAAACATAAGTGATTCATCACCAACTTAAATAGTGATGCGTGAATCCGTAAG
>CANQOI010000018.1 GCA_947625435.1 uncultured Clostridia bacterium
TCAATGTAGAGGCACTCATATTTATACGTTTTATACGTGCGCGAGCCCTCGGACGGCCGCTCCCTCCTGTATGTTTTGTATGTGATGCTCCCCTTGGGGTACCTGTTTATCTCACTTTCCTCCATAACGGCCGGCGCGGCGGCGTCCCTCATGATTGCGGCCATCAGCCTTTCATCGTCAGAAATGCGATATTTCATAAAATCGATCAAATCCGGGTAAAATATTGGTAAAATTTACGCATATATTATACCAAAAAAGCACGCGCGGGGCAACAAGAAAATCGGTGAAATCAAAAATAAATGCAATAAAACAGACAAATATTTGCACAAAACTATGCCGAAAAGTGAAATAATCATGTGCAAAAATTTCCCCGGAGCATTCGCAAAATTCCCCGCAAGACCGGTCATAACATAAAATAATTTATTTACGGCAGATATGCTTTGCCGCAAAATAACCGGTTCTCTCTTGCCCGTCGCGCTCAGCGCAGCGATTTGTATTTTACGGGCATATATGGTAAACTCAGCATCGCAAAGTTTCAGGATCGAGGGGCTGTTAACGTTGGAGTATGATTATCTGATAGTCGGGAGCGGATTGTTCGGGGCGGTATTTGCACACGAAGCAGTAAAAAAGGGCAAAAAATGCCTTGTGATAGACAAAAGGAACCATACCGGAGGAAACATATACTGCGAAGAAACAGAAGGAGTGACCGTGCACAGATACGGCGCGCACATATTTCACACAAGCGACAGAAAAGTGTGGGAATACGTGAACGCACTGTGCGAATTCAACAGGTACACGAACACCCCCGTGGCAAATTATAAAGGCGAGATATACGCGATGCCGTTCAACATGAACACATTCAACAAGCTTTGGGGCGTCGTGACGCCCGACGAGGCCATGCGTAAAATAGAAGAACAGAGAAAGAGCGCGCCCGCACAGCCGCGCAACCTCGAAGAACAGGCCATAAGACTCGTGGGAACGGATATATACGAAAAGCTCGTCAAAGGCTACACACAGAAGCAGTGGGGCAGGAGCTGCACAGAGCTGCCCGCATTCATAATAAAGAGACTTCCCGTTCGTTTTACCTACGACAACAACTATTTTAACGACCTGTATCAGGGGATACCGACAGAAGGATACAATAAGATAACAGAAAAACTGCTGGAAGGAGCCGACGTGAGACTCGGCGTAGACCTGAACATAACAGACGAGAACAGAAAATATTACATGAGCCTCGCAAAAAAGACCGTATACACGGGCACGATAGACTCATACTTCGATTACAGATACGGAGAACTCGAATACAGGAGCCTGCGCTTCGAAACAGAGACACTGAACACGCCCAACCATCAGGGCGTGGCCGTAATGAATTATACAGATGCGGAAACGCCGTATACACGCATAATAGAACACAAACACTTCGTTTTCGGGACACAGCCGCATACAGTCATAACAAAAGAATACCCCGCAAAATGGACAAGGGGCAAAGAACCCTATTATCCCGTGAACGACGACAAGAATCAAGCGCTGTATAAAAAATATGCCGAGGACGCCTCGAAGGAGGAGAACGTTATATTCGGAGGAAGACTTGCGGAATACAGATACTATGACATGGACAAGGTCATAGCCTCGGCGCTGAAGGCGGCGGCAGCGGAGGGACTTCAATGAGAACGACAGAACAGCAGAATCCGGCAGAGGACCGGAACAAAAAGGGCGGCGCACCGGCCGTAAGCGTGATAATGCCCGTATACAAAGTCGAAAAATTCGTGGGCAAGGCGATAGAGAGCATACTCTCGCAGACATTCGGCGACTTCGAATTCATAATAGTGGACGACGGGTCGCCGGACAGGAGCGGCGCGATATGCGACGAATATGCCGCCGAGGATCCGAGGATAAAAGTCATACACAAGCAGAACGGCGGCGCGCCGGAGGCAAGGAACACTGCGATAGACATAGCGCGCGGAAAATATATGTATTTCATGGATTCCGATGACTGGGCAGAGCCCGAAATGCTGGGCGACATGTACAAGCTTGCCGAGGAGCACGGCGCGCAGCTCGTGGTAACCGGCTTCTATATAGAAACATATTATGCGGCGCGGGGCTCGGAAGGGGACGAAAAATACGCCCAGATACAGACTTCGGAGGATGCGGTATACGAAAACAAGGCCGATTTCAGAAAAAACGCGTACAGGCTGTTTGACAAAAACCTGCTTTACACGCCGTGGAACAAGCTATTCCTGTCGGAATACATTTTACAGAACGGGCTCCGCTTCCCCTCCACATGGATGGACGACTTCCCGTTCATACTTTCGGTAGTGCGCGACGCGGAAAAAGTCGTATTTTCATCAAAAGCCTATTATCATTTCCTGAGAGCGCGCGCCGAGAGTGAAACAGCAAAATATAAAAGCAATATGTACGAAAAACGCGAAGAAGAACACACATGGATGCTCGGATTATACCAATACTGGGACATACATGACGAAAACTCCGTTGAAATGATACACAGGCGCTATATAGAACGCATAATAGGCTGTATAGAAAACGTCACGAACAAGAACTGCACGCTCACCGGCAAAGAACGGAGTGCGGAAATAAGGCGCATACTGAACAACCCGCGCATATCGGAGGCGCTTTCGATCGCAAAGCCGCGCTCAAGATACATGAAGCTCATGCTCCTGCCCGTAAAATGGAAGAGCGTGCTCCTGTGCCGTGCGGAGGGCGCAGTCATATCGCACGTAAAGAGCGGCAACGTGAAAATGTTCGCGCGCCTCAAAGCAAACAGATGACGCAGGAGGCAGCGAGATACATGGCACCGCTCATATCACTCATAATGCCCGTATACAATACGGAAAAATATTTAAAAGAAGCCGTTGACAGCGTGCTCGCTCAGACATTTCAGGATTTCGAGCTCATAATGGCGGACGACTGCTCTACAGACGGCAGCGCCGCGACAGCCGACAGATACGCGGAGGATCATCCCGGTAAGATACGTGTGATACACCTCGAAAAAAACGGCGGGCCCTCAAATGCGCGCAACAGAGCGCTTGAGATCGCGTGCGGCAGATACGTGGGCTTCATGGATTCGGACGACACGATAGAAAAAGACATGCTCGAAAGGGCCGCGTCCTGCATAACGGAGCATGCCCCCGACGCGGTGATATTCGGCATGACCGAGAGATATTACGCACAGGACGGCAGCCTTAAATATACAAAAAAGATAGTGATGCCGTGCAACGGGCTGCTTGACAGGGAAGGGCTCAGAAGGAGCATGATACAGCTCGAAGAGCGCACGCTCTACGGCTACACGTGCAATAAATTTTACAGGCTGGACAGAATAAAAAAATGCGGCATAAAGTATGAGAAACTGCGCCTGCTCGAGGATACGGTATTCAATATAGAATATTTTAACGACGCCGAAAACGCATATATAGTATCATATGCGCCGTACAATTACGCAAGAAGGATAGAAAACAGCGTAACATCGCAGTTCGTGCCGGAATACTATGAGCTTCACACCATGAAGGTGCGCAGGATTTACGGGCAGTATGAATACTGGAACATGTGCACGCCCGAGGTAAAGCGCATACTCGGGAACATTTACGTAAGGTATACGCTGTCGGCGCTCCAGAGGAACTGCGACAGGCGCGCCGCCATGAAGCATAAAGACAGAAAGGCATTTCTCAAAGAGCAGTACGGATCCGTGCTTTATGCCGATCTCGCGGAGTCCTGCAGGCCCGGGAACAGGCTCATAGGGATATTTGCCGCACTTTACAGGAAAAAGCTGACGGGACTGTCCCTCATGTACGCAAGAGCCGTATATATCGCCAAGAACAGATTGCCCGTGCTGTTCGCGAGGTTTAAGCAGAACGGCTGAAGATGCGGCGGCGCGGGTGCCCCGCAGGTTGATTTTGCACCCCGCATATGATAGTATATCGTTCATTCCGTTACCGAAAGGAGCGCTTGCCGTGGATGCGGTCTTATCCGTTGTAATACCGTGCTATAATGTGGAAAAGTATATCGATAAATGCCTCTCGTCCTTTTCGGATGAACGCTTCGCGGGGCTTCTCGATGTCATGATAGTGAATGACGGCTCGCAGGATTCGACAGAGGATATAGCCCGCAGATATGCGGAGGCTCATCCGGATATATTCAGACTCATAAATAAAGAAAACGGCGGGCACGGCTCTGCCGTGAACACGGGAATAGAAAACGCCCGCGGCCGATATTTCAGGATAGTTGACGGCGACGACTGGATAAACACGGACAACATGGTGCGCCTGCTCGATATACTGAGCAAAACGGATTCGGATCTCGTAGTGGACGAGAAAAGGGAAGTCCACATGGTCACGGGAGATTCCGAGCACATCACTCTGCCGGATTGGGTGCGCGAAGGCAGCCGGCTCGATTTCGAGAGCATATGCAACCTAAACGATATATGTACTTATATCATGCTGCACACGCTCAGCGTCAGGACAGAGATACTGAGGGAGCACGGTATACGCCTTCAGGAGCATATATTTTACGTCGATATCGAATTTATAATAAAATCCACAATGGAGGCGCGCACGATAGAATTTCACCGCATAGAGATATATCAGTATCTCGTGGGAAACGCCGATCAGAGTGTGAGCGCCGCGAACTATGTGAAGAGATATGCGCACCATTATCAGGTGACGAAGGAGCTCATAAGGTATGCCGCCGCAAAGGAAGCCGTCGGTGAAATGAAGCGCTACCTCGACAGGCGCGTATGCCTTGTAATAAATACGCACATGAACATATGCCTTATATTCAATAAGGACAGAAAGCAGGGGCTTGAACAGGCGAAGGAATTCAGACGTTATCTCAAGGGCGCATCCCCTTCGTATTATAAGGCGACACGAAAAAGATATGCAGAGGCCCGCGTTCTCCATGCACTCGGAGTTGACTATGACGGACTTGAAAGAATGATGAGAAGAAAGGCATGAAGAACAAAACGGTAAAATGAAGATATCTGTTATTATTCCGGTCTATAATGCTGAAAAATATATCCCCGTATGCGCCGGGGCTCTTTTGGGGCAGACATACGGAGATCTTGAGATAATATTCGTAAACGACGGATCCTCGGACAGATCGTATGAGCTCTGCCTTGAATGCGCCGCCGCGGCCGCCGGGAGCGGCAAGGAAGTAAAGGTGATAGACAAGAGCAGGAGCGAGGGAGCGGGCCCCGCCAGGAACAGCGGACTTGACGCTGCCACGGGAGACTATATAATGTTCCTGGACGCCGACGATGTGCCCCTTCCCGAAATGGCGGAGAAGCTTTTGAGCGCCGCGGTCGAAAGCGGCTGCGACGTATGCGTCTGCGGGTACGAGACATTCGTGGAGGGATCGGAAAACGCGGAGCATGAGATACTGCGCCCGGGCACGCATAAATACGTCACAAAAGACGAAGTGAGAGATTTCTTCACCGGATATTTTCCGGAGGGAATAGCCGGGTACTTATGGAATAAGATATACAGAGCGTCCGTCATAAGAGAAAACAACATACGTTTTCCCGACATGAGACGGCTCCAGGACGGCATGTTCAATGTGAGCTTTTTCGGCGCGGCGGTATCGTGCTGCACGATAGACGATGTGTTATACAGATACAGGCTGAACGCGCAGACCGACATGTTCAGAAAGTGCCCGCCGGATTATTACGACCTCATAAAGCGCTTCGCGGAGAACTATATTGAAGTGAAGAAAAGCTGGGGCATAGGCGGAGACCGTAAAATAAATGATTTCTTCCTGAATGAGACGGGTACGTGCATTGAGAACACCGTATCGCCGCAGTGGGATATGAGCCGCGGCGAAAGAAAAGAATACATGAAGCGCCTTTCGGACGACATTTTTCTTAAAAATATATTCATATCCGGAGATCACGAGATAGGAAGATACAGAAAAATGCTCATAAAGCTCACATTGAAAAAACATTTCGGGACGTCTATAATTGCGGTGCGCTTCAAGACGCGTTTCAAGATGACATTTAAGCGCGCATTTTATTATGTGAAAAGGACAGCGGGGAATGGAAAGATTTAAGAAAGTGATCGACGGCTGCCTCAGCGCGACCGTATTTAAGATATTGATCGTTATCATAACTATGGCGATATCCGTGCCGTTTGTACACATGGCGGTGGGATCGTACGTCAAGTTGGTGCTCATTTACGGATTCGCCGTGATATGCTGGGGCATAGTGAGAAAAAATTACAGAGATTTCGTCAAGGATAAGCTGAACCTGCTGCTTGCGGCATTCGCGGTATCGTATCTGATAACGATATTGATAAATTATAAGCTCAATTTTTTCGAGAACATAAAGGATCTTGCATATATGGCGGTATTTTTTGCCCTCCTGTACGTAAGGAGCGAAGGCAAAGAGCTTAAGTCCCTGATAAAGGAGATGAAGGTCGTTTCCGGAGTCGTCATATCATGCACATTTGTACTGTCCCTCGCATCGTTTGCCATGTACATCCTCCTCATTGAGGGCCATTATATGACGGAAAACGGATTCATGTATTACGGCATGTACGAAAACCGTCTGTGGGGAGTCTATAATGCAAATACAGGCTCCACTCTGAACGGCATATCCATACTCCTTTCTCTCGGGTTCATATGCGCGGATAAAAAGAAGGTCATAGCCGTGATACTCAATTCCGTGAACATACTCCTTCAGTTCTGCTGCCTTATACTTACCGGCTCGAGAGCCGCGCTTTATACAGTGACACTGCTCGTGAGCATACTCGTATTCATATATACGGTCAGGCTAATACTGAACAAAAAGGGCCGCGCGGGTATCGGCGGCGCGGCTGTTTCGGCATGTGCGGCTCTGGTCACGGTGTCCGTATGCGTGGGATGCTCGAGCCTTGCAAAATACGGCCTTTCGTACCTGCCGGGAGCGGCCTCCGATCTGAGAGCCGAAATATTCGGGGAGTCCGAGGATCAGATACAGGAGGAAGAAGGCAGATACAACCTGGACAGGATGGAAGAGATAGAGGAGAGGGACGGCGGCTTTTTCAACGGCAGAACGGACATATGGGAGGCCTGTATCAAGAGCCTCCGCGGGAACGTGCTGTTCGGGGTATCGCGTGAAAATGTGGTGGAGGAAGCCGGCGTTTATTTAAGAGGCAGTCACTGGCTGGACAATCTCAAAATAGGCGGCCCCCACAGCATATATGTGTGCATACTCATATCGTCCGGACTGATAGGCCTTATCATAATGATGGAATTTGCCGTTTTTTCTCTGCGGAGGGGCATAAAAGCGGTGGCCCGCAATATAAAGACTGTGAATATTTGGATGATAACAGCGTTACTCATAACGGTATTCTTCTTTATAACCGAGATCGTCGAAGCCAGGATAATGTATCAGGTGAACGTATTCTACGCTCTGTTCTGGATATACTGCGGGTATATGAATGCAATACCCCGTAAAATGAATGTGGGCGGGTGATCCCCATTAAAACTCCGGTCAGGATAAAGAACATAAGGAACATACTCAATAATAAAACGGTACAGAACGCCAAATGGATGATAGCCGAACAGTTGGTGCAGATGGTGATATCCGTCATACTGGGAGTCCTTACCGCGCGTTATCTCGGCCCGTCCAATTACGGAATAATCAATTACTGCTCGGCATACGTCATATTTTTCTCCACTGTGTGCACTCTGGGTCTTGAGGGCGTCATAATAAAGGAAATGGTGAATGACCGCGACGAAGAGGGCATAATAACAGGTACGGGCATCGTGATGCGCCTTGCCGCGAGCCTTTTGTCCATAGCGTCCATACTCGTGATACTTCTGATCACCGATCCCGGCAATACGCTGGTGCTCAAGGTGGCTTTCCTGCAGTCGCTCGTAATGGCATTCAAAGCCTTTGAGATAATCGATTACTGGTTCCAGTCATATCTCAAGTCAAAATATGTGGCCATATTGAAATCGATATCATATTTTCTGGTGGCAATATATAAGATATATATACTCGCCGCGGGAAAGAGCGTGGAATGGTTCGCGTTCAGCACATCTCTGGATTTTCTGCTCATAGCAGTCATGATATTGATCGCCTACTGCGCCAAGGGAGGCAAAAGGCTCGGCTTCTCAATGAAGACAGCCGTAAGGCTCATAAAGCAGAGCTATCATTTTATACTGTCCGGCATAATAATAACCGTGTATACGCAAATGGATAAGATAATGATAAGGCATATGATGAATGAGACGTACGTCGGGCTGTACTCCGCGGCTCTCACGATATGCAATTATTGGATACTCGTGCCCGCGGCTATAATAAATTCCGCCCGTCCTACCATAATGGAATATAAAAAGGACGGCAATGAGGAAATGTATTTAAAGCGGATAAAACAGCTTTACGCCGTGCTCATATGGGCGGGCATCGCCGTGTCTCTCGTCATATCGCTCCTTTCGAGATTTATAATAAACATACTTTATGATGAGCAGTATGCGCCCGCGTCGGCATCCCTTGCCATCGCTATATGGTATACTACATTTTCCACGCTGGGAACGGCGAGAGGCATATGGCTCGTGTGCGAGGACAAGAACAGGTATGTAAAGAACTGCGTCATATGGGGCGCTGTATTGAACGTGGCGCTCAATTATGCTTTCATACCCGTATGGGGAATAAACGGCGCCGCGGCGGCGACGCTCATAACACAGATATTCAATGCATTGATAGCGCCGCTTTTTTACAGGGATATACGCGTGCATACGAAATATATCGCGCAGGCGTTCCTGCTCAAAGGCGTAAAATGAGCGCATAAAGGAGGCTGCTTTTTAAATGGGAAACAGGATAACGGTCGTGGGAACGGGATATGTGGGACTTTCGATCGCCACGCTGCTGTCGCAGCACAACAGCGTCACGGCTCTGGATATTTCAGAAAACAAGGTGCGTATGATAAACTCGCGCATTTCACCGATACAGGACAGGGAAACGGAAGAATATTTCAAAAATGTAAAGCTCGACCTTAAGGCCACCGCGGACGCCGCTTCAGCATACAGCGGTGCGGATTATGTCGTGATATCGACGCCCACAGATTACGATCCGGAAATAAATCATTTCGACACATCCTCCGTCGAGAGCGTGATACGGGACGTCATGAGGTATGCGCCCGGGGCGCTCATTGTCATAAAATCGACGGTGCCGGTGGGCTTTACGGAAACGGCGCGCAAAAAGTACGGCATGAGCGGGATCGTATTCTCGCCCGAATTTTTACGCGAGAGCAGAGCGCTGTATGACAATCTCTACCCGTCGCGCATAATAGTGGGCTTTGACGAAAATGACGGTGAAACGGCGGCTAAAGCGCGTAATTTTGCGGAGCTTCTCAAAGAGGGGGCCGTAAAGAAGGACGTACCCGTGCTCTATATGAACCCCACCGAGGCGGAAGCCGTAAAGCTCTTTGCGAATACCTATCTCGCGCTCCGCGTGGCTTTCTTCAACGAGCTTGACACATACGCGGAGGTGCGCGGGCTCAACACGAAGAGCATAATAGAGGGTATAGGCCTCGACCCGCGCATAGGCACCCATTACAACAACCCATCCTTCGGATACGGCGGCTATTGCCTGCCCAAGGATACGAAGCAGCTGCTGGCCAATTACAACAACGTGCCCAACAACATAATTGGCGCCATAGTCGAGGCCAACAGGACGAGGAAGGATTTCATAGCGAGCCGCATACTGAGCAGGGCTCCGCGCACGGTGGGCGTGTACCGCCTTACTATGAAAACGAATTCGGACAATTTCAGAGCGTCATCGATACAGGGCGTCATGAGGCGCGTTAAAGAAGGCGGAGCCGATATAGTGATATACGAGCCTACGCTCGAAGACGGCGAATTCCAGGGCTCGAGAGTCATAAACGATCTGAGCGAGTTCAAGCGCGTGAGCGACGTAATAATCGCCAACAGGTGCAGCGACGACATAAAGGACGTAATGTATAAAGTTTACACAAGAGATATCTATATGCGCGATTGAGTGCGCTCTATTATCATGTTCTGCCACTCCCTGTTAAGCGTGACGAAGCGCGCGTTCCAGCCCGAAACACGAACGGAAAGGGTTTTGAATTTCTGCGGATCCTTCTGAGCCTCGATGAGAGTCTGAGCGTCCACGGTGTCGAGCTGCATGAAAAATCCCCCCAGTGAAATGAAGCCGTCCATAAGCCCTATGAGGGCCGCGGCGCCGTTGTCGCCTCCGAGAGAATCCGGGAATATCTTGACGTCAAGAGCCGCTCCGCACGACTGCTTCACAAGGTCGGATTTGCAGTAGGATCTTATTATGGACGTGGCGCCGCGCGTATCGGTGCCCGGGACGGGGGAATCGTTGCCCGAGAGTATCTCACCCTTTTTGCATCCGAATGCCGTCGCACACCTGTTCGGCAGCCACTCTATCTGACGGCCGAACGTGCTCACGCCGGGAATGAATTTCACGGGACATTTACCCTGATCATTGCATTTTATGACCGTGTCCGCAAAGTCGTTCAGTATGCGCGAGTGCCAGCCGTCGACCTCATCCGAATCGTTCCCGTAATAAACGTAGCTGTTCTTTATCTTGAGGCGCAGGAGCTCGTTTCCCTCCCAATTGTTCCTGAGCGCGCACACCAGCTCGTGAAATGTGAGCAAATGATCCTCGAAAACGGCCTTCTGTATGGCGTAAAGCGAATCGGCAACGTCCGGCGCGCCTCCTATGTGCGGAGAACGCACAACGTATACGGGACCGCAGTCCCAGTATGACTTGGCATTTTCAATGCACCCGTCCTCGAACAGACTGATCACCGACGTGGGTATGACGCTCCCCGCGGCGTGCCATGCGCCGTTTTCGTATTTATATCCTCCCGAGATACCGCGGTATATGTTCCCGACAGTCTCGTCAAGAAGCTTCTTAAAGGCAGCGTACACCTCCTCCGCGGATCTGAGATCCGGCTCATCTCCGTCATTCTTATTGAGACCTATTGCCTCGTTAAATATCTGAAGCGCGTCGAAGGGCATGTATGTAAAATCCGTTTTGCCCGGCACCTGTATCTCCCAGCACCCGTCGTTCGCAAAGCTCAGGGCGTCTTTTTCGGGATATCCGAGGCCTTCGAGGGCGCGTAATATGAGCTCTTCGTTGTATACGGCGACTATGCCGCCTCCGTGCTTCATCACGGCGGCGACCTTCTCCTTGAGCCTCGCGGGCGAATCCTTTCTCAGCCTCACCGTTATGGGGAAATCCGATATCGCCAGCTCCTCAACGATGTCGAGCACAAGATATGTGACCTCGTTCGTCACCTCGCGTCTGTTCTCATCCATGCCCGCGAGCACTATGTTCTGATAGTGCTGCGCATCTCCCGAGCCCACGGGCGTGTCGGACTGTATCCATTCGCAGCCCTTTATGAAGAGTGAGGCCAGTATCTCTCTTGCTTCGTCCAAAGTGAGCGCGCCGCTCTCAAGATCTTTCTTGAGATAATCCCCGAGCAGCACGTCGATGCGGCCTATTCCGGGCCAGTTGCCGCACAGACGCACAAATGAGAAAGTAAACCACAGCGCCTGCACCGCCTCCGTAAAATTCTGCGCGGGGCCGAAGGGCACGCGCGTAAGGAGACCGTACAGATCCGGCCTTGTATCCTTTACCGCTTCCTTGTATCTTCCGTGCCATATGCGCATGCTTTCTATCACATTTTCAAGGCTGTGAAGGAATTCCTCCTCCGCCGGGGAGGACGCGCTCTTCAGCCTTTCTGCGATATCCCTTGAGTACGAGTCGATACCCTCCCGTATGACCTTATCGTATCTTATAGTGAGGTGGCTCACCGCCGGGAATACCGGCCTGCCGCCATGATAGGCCGGTAAAATGCAGCTTATAGCCGCGCCAAGCGTGGCGGAGCCGCATATCCTCTCGCATCCGCACACGCGTACAGGCGCGTCTTCCGCAATGCGCCTTACCGCCGCATCGTATTTCCGTATGTCTGTATAAGATTCAAATCCTTCTGTGCCGTCAAGAGAGACAAAAGGATTTCTGAGCGCCTCGTCTCCGTATCTTCCGTGCATGGATTCCCATGCCCATTTTCTCGTTTCTTCGCAGAGACGCACCGGTCTCGGACTGTCTGAAGCCGTCGGAAATAACATTTTACCACCTTCACCTTTGGCATTCATTATTTATGCGGCTATTGTATTCCAAATATCACGCAGTGGCAAGTAAAATTGTTGACTCATAACGCCTGTGGGTTATAATAGTCCCGCGTATCTTACGCATGAAAGGAGAAAGCGGCATATGAAACTTGAGGTTAAAGAACTCACCAAGACATTCGGCAGCAAGCTTGCGGTCGACAGGATATCGTTCAGTATGAACGAGCCCGGCGTCTTCGGACTCATAGGCACGAACGGAGCGGGCAAGACAACGACCATAAGAATGATACTCGGCATAATGTCAAGCGACAGCGGCAGCGCCGAATGGGACGGCGTGAGGATACAAAGAGGTACTCTCAGCTTCGGGTACATGCCCGAAGAACGCGGACTTTATATGAAAAATAAGGTCATAGACCAGCTCGTGTACTTCGGCATGCTGCGCGGCATGACAAACGTGAAGGCCATGCTGAGCGCGGTAGAGCTCATGGAGAGACTCGGCATATCGGAATACGCGAACATGAACGCCGAAAAGCTGTCCAAAGGCAATCAGCAGAAGGTGCAGCTGGCGGCCACGCTCATACACGACCCGAAGCTCATATTTCTCGACGAGCCGTTTTCCGGTCTCGATCCCGTAAACGCGGAGGTGCTGCGAGATCTCATAAATTCACTTGTGGAGGACGGAAAATATATAGTGCTCAGCAGTCATCAGATGTCGACTGTGGAAGAATACTGCAGGGACATACTCATACTCCATAACGGCTCAACGGTGCTCAAAGGCAGCCTCGACGAAATAAAGCGCGGCTTCGGAGCAACGAATCTCGTGATAAGGACGCGCCGCGAAGACACGGACAGATTCGCATCGGTCATAGACGGAGGCGAAGACAGGCCGGAGCTCATAGAAAAACGCGCGTATGAATACGAATACAGGATAAAAGGCGAAGAGGACGCGTTCCGCGTGCTCCGCAAAATGACGGAAAACGGTATATATCCCGTGAAATTCGAGATAAAAGAGCCGTCTCTCCGTGAAATATTCGTAAAGAGCGTTGAGGATCACGGCGCCGGGGCCGAACGCGCATAAAGGAGGTATACCGCTGTGAAACAGATAATTATAGTAATGAGTTACACATTCAGGGACGGCTGCAGAAAGAAAGCATTTAAAGTATCTACCGTGATAATGCTCATATTGATGCTGGTGCTGTGCGCTCTGCCGAGGATCATATCCTTCTTTGACGGAGCTGACAGCACGTCCGAAAACGCGTCGGATGTTTCACCGGACACATCGGATACGTCTGATACGGAAAAAACGGACAGATTTTACTATGTGGATGAGGGCAGACTCATACCCGGCGGCGCGGAGGCTCTGGCGGAAGCGTT
The DNA here is from genome assembly GCA_947625435.1 of uncultured Clostridia bacterium. Classification (GTDB taxonomy): domain Bacteria; phylum Bacillota; class Clostridia; order UBA1212; family UBA1255; genus Egerieisoma. Next base: position 13,486 of record CANQOI010000018.1, read on the forward strand.
CCCGGAGGCCGACGTGATAACGGGCGGCACAGCGGACATTTCCGGGTACGAAGCGGAAATAAAGAGCGACGGCTCGGTATCCGCCGTGATAATAAGCGAAGATGAGAGCACCCTGCCGCATATAGAATTCGTGACAAAGAGCTTTATGAGCGGAATAGACACGGATACTGCCGCCAAAGTGCTCACGGACACTTATATGTCCGGCATACTCCAAAGCGCCGGCGTTGACAGCTCCGTGATAGAGATAGCCAAAGCGGAGCTTGAATACACGAGCCGCTTCGCAGGCGATATGAACGTGAGCGGCTATATAATGGGCATACTGATGACCGTGCTCACATTCTTTGCGGTATATTATTACGGCTACGGAGTGGCCATGTCCGTCGCCACCGAAAAAACGTCAAGAGTCATGGAGACACTTGTAGTTTCAGCAAAGCCTTCGAACATTTTAATAGGAAAATGCCTCGGCATGGGGCTCCTCGGCCTTGCCCAGTTTGCGGGCATACTCGTGTCGGGCGTAGTATTTTACAATCTGCTCGTGCCCGAGGGCTTCACCTTAATGGGAATGTCGCTTTCGTTCGATGCTTTCACGCCCGTGTCGGCGCTGCTCCTATGCCTTTACTTCCTGTTGGGCTACGCGCTCTATTCCGTCATGAATGCCGTGTGCGGAGCCTCCGTCAGTAAAATAGAGGATCTTAACTCGGCAATGATGCCCGTCATGATGATAGCGCTGCTGTCATTTTACGTGGGATATTTTGCGGCCATATCGGGGGCGGCGAGCTCCGCGTTCATGAAGGCGGCGACGCTCATACCGTTCTGCTCACCCTTCGTGCTGCCCTTCAGACTCCTTAACGAGACCGTACCCGCGCATGAAATAATAATATCGCTGGTGCTGCTGGCGGGCACGATAGCGGCGGTGACCGCGGTCTCCATACGCATATACTCCGCGTCGGTGCTCCGGTACGGCAAAAGGCTCAGACTGAGAGATTCACTCAGGAATAAAACGGGGAGGTCGTGAGCGTGAGCAGCATTAAGATAGGCTGGTGCGAGACGGATATAACTCCCCGGCGTAAAATAAAGCTTTCGGGGCAGTTTTACGAGCGCATATCGGAATATGTCGAAAGCCCCCTGTCGGTAGTGGGCATGGCCGTGTCTGACGGCAGCGAACACGCAGTGATATGCGCATGCGATCTGGAGTGCGTTTCCGCAGGCCTCATAGAGCTGGCAAGGCGTAAAATACGTGAAAAAAGCTGCGCCTGCGGCGGGCCCGACCCGGAAAAGGTCATGATATGCGCAACCCACTGCCACACCTCGTATGAATATACATTGGGCGCGGAGGGCGGATCGACCCTTGACGTGCTGACGCGCGTGCTTTCTGAGACGGCCCCGGGCCGCGCGGAATATGAATCGAATGTGGACGCCGCATACGCGAAGGACGTTATGAGCGGCGACGAGGCGCTCGTATTTCTGGCGGATAAGATAGCGGAAAACGCGCTGAACGCGTGGAAGTCCATGGAGGATGCATTTTACATTTACGCTTTCGGCCGCGCGGCTGTGGGAATGTGCAGGCGCGCGGTATACACAGACGGCACGGCAAAAATGTGGGGAGATACGGATACGCCGTGCTTCGACTCCCTCGAAGGAGGGAACGACTCCGGAATAGAGCTCATGTATACTTTTGACGGCGCGGGAAACCCCACGGGCGTTATAGCAAACGTGTCCTGTCCCGCTCAGGTGCTCGAGCAGAGAAGCTTCGTATCGTCCGATTACTGGGGCAAAGTGAGAGAATATACGAAGAAGCGGTTCGGAGAGGATTTTAAGGTTCTCGGCCTGTGCGGCGCCGCGGGCGACCAGTGCCCGAGAGATCTCGTAAGGTGGGTCGAGCCCGAAACGCCCATAGATGATCCCAACGTGATACGGAGCGACCCTAAATACAGAAGAGCCGATCCGTCCATGTTCGATATCGCCGGCTGCCGCAAGGTCGGAAAACGCATAGCAAACGAGATCGCGTGCGTATTTGACGATATAAAAGAGAGCGGCGCGCCATATAAAAAAGACGGCATTTTACTTCACAGCGTATTAAAGCTCGACCTGCCTCTCAGGCGCGTAACGATAACGGAATACGAAAACGCGAAGCGTGAGCTTGACGCATATGTTGAGAAATATATCGCAAAGGGCGGCTCATCGGGAGCTTTTACTTATACGGACAAGGCGGCCATGCATGTCTGCGCGGGCACGGTGGCCCGATTTGCAGAGCAGCAGGATCGCGATATTTACACATCCGAGGTGCACGTGCTCCGTATTGACGATTCCGTATTCGTAACGAGCCCGTTCGAGCTCTTTCTTGACTACGGTAACAGGATAAGGGCGCGCAGCGGCGCCGCCCAGACATTCATCATACAGCTCTGCTGCGGCTCGGGCGGTTATCTTCCTACCGAAAAGGCAGAGCGCGGGGGTCATTACAGCGCCTACGTTTCAAGCGGCAACGCAGGACACGAAGGCGGCGACCTCCTTGTCAGAAAAACCCTCGATGAGATACGCAGGCTTACGGCGGAATGAATAAAAATGAATTAAAATAAATTAAAATAAGTAAAAACCGTATGGACAAACAAAAACGCCGATGATAAAATCTAACCCAATATTCTGAACACTGAAAGGGTAATCATCATGAACAGAAAAACAGCTAAAATGTGTGCTATCGCGTCCCTGATACTGGCCGCGGTCCTTGCTCTCTCCGGGTGCGGAGGTCAGAGCGGATCATCGGGCGATCCGTCGCCCTCGGCCGCCGGCAATACCGCGGGAACGCCTACGCCCGTTCCTCAGACTCCCACACCTGCGCCTACGCCTACTCCGGAGCCCACTCCCACGGCGCTCGTTATCTCCGATCCTCCAGAAGGATACGATGCGGGCGACAAGGTGCCGGAAGCGGACATACTCGATCTCGTTTTTGAGAACGGCGAAGCAAAGGACGCCTCAACTGCGGCCAACGATATAACGGCCCTTAACGACCCGACTGTCAAAAAGGACAGCTTAATAGACAAGGACGCCGCCGAATTCGAGGGCGGAGAAGCCGGAGAAGACGTTATGTACGCAATGTACGGCTTCGGCGAGAAATATGCGGATACGCTCGCTGACGGATTCACATTTGAAGTATATGCCAGAGTCATTGACGACGAAACGTACGGAGTGATGCTCGGATACATGCAGGCCGGAGGCGCCGGCATAGATTTCGACCCCACAAATTCCTCGAATGAGTGGAACACGGGGGCAAACGCATCCATAGGCTTCGGCGTGAGAGACGACGCCGACAACTCCTATGTTTTCCTTTACAGGGAGGATGCGATAGATACCGACAGATACTACCACGTAGTGGGAACGTTCGACGGAAAGAACGTATGCCTGTATTATGACGGACTCCTTATCAAATCCGCGGAGATCAAGGGAAGCCTCTGCAAGCCCAACCTCAGCTCGCCGTATCTCGGAATAGGCGGAGACATGGGTGAGGACACAAACGGAGAAGACGCGCTGGGCGGCAGGATCGCGGTGGCAAGAGTTTATTCGGTGCCGCTCACGGCTTCGCAGGTATATAACCGTTATCTTCAGGTAGTCAAGGGATAAAGGGAAAGAGCAATAAAGCAAAAAAGCAAATAAAAAAGTATCACTTAAGACAAGGGCGGCGCCGCATATCGCGGCGTCACTTTGTTATTTTTCTGATATCGTCGTAGCTTCCCACGACCATGAGCGTTTCACCGGCAGAGAAAATGTGATCCGCACCCGGCAGGTAGCTGACGGATTCGCCTTTTTTGACGGCGAGTATGCATATGCCGTATTTGCTCCTGACGGACTTTTCCGCAATGCTCCTGCCCTCCCAGCCGGGCGGTGTAGCGATCTCGTATATGGCTATCTCCGGCGATATCTCAACGTAATCGAGAATATTTTTTGAGCCGTATTTTACGGCCATCCTCTCCGCCGTTTCACGCTCGGCATAAACCACGTCGTCCGCTCCGTTCCTGAGAAGGAGCTTTCTGTGTATGTCGGAATTTGCGCGGGCCAGTATGAATCTCGCGCCGTAGTCCTTAAGGAGCACCGTTATTTCGAGCGCGCTCTGAAAATCGTCGCAGACGGTCACGGCGCATATATCGAAATCCCCCACGCCTATATTTTTGATGACCTCCTCGTCCGCGGCGTCCGCTATCTGTATGTTCGATAAAATGCTCACGGCGCTGTCCGCGCGGGCGCGATCCTTTTCAATGGCCAGCACGGAGCTGCCCTCTTCTTCAAATTTTGCCGCCATATGTCTTCCGAAGCGGCCGAGACCAATCAGTAAAACAGATGCCATCCTGAAACCTCCGATAAATCAGTCATATTAAAATCAGTCATCCTATCTGTATCTTTTCCAGCGGCAGGGACGACACTCTCGTATTCCTCGAGGATGAGAAGGCGAGCAGCATCGTTATGGAACCCACGCGGCCGAATATCATAAGGAAGCACAAAATAAGTGATGAAACGATGCCGAGCCCGGGCGTGATCCCCGTTGTCAGCCCTACCGTTGCCACGGCCGACGACGTTTCAAAAAGCGCGCTCAATATAGGGATCCCTTCTATGCGTGAAATAACGACTGCGAAGCCGCAGGAAAGCGCCAGATAGAGCATTAAAACGCATGCCGCCGTGCGCGCAGTCTCCTCCTCGGTGCGCCTTCCGAAGCCTTCAGTATATTTTTTGTTCCTGAATGTGGAGCTTATCGAAAAGCACAGCACCGCGAATGTAGTCGTCTTGAGACCGCCCGCCGTAGACCCGGGAGAGCCGCCTATCAGCATGAGAAATATCATTACAAATCTGCCCGCTTCGGTCATTTTACCCATATCGACCGTATTAAATCCCGCCGTGCGCGCGCTCACGGACTGGAAGAAGGAAGCCGTTATCTGCTCCGACAGACCCCTGCCCGCATACGCGTCTCCGCCGCGCTCCGTAACGAATAAGACCGCGGCTCCCGCTAAAATCAGCGCCGCGCTCATAAAAAGCACAACGCGCGTGTGGAGGGACATTTTACGGTATCTGAAACGGCAGTCGAGTATATTGCGCCATACGAGGAATCCGAGCCCGCCCACGATTATAAGGAGCATTATTATTATGTTTACATATATATCCGACGAGAAACGCGTAAGGGACGAAAACCTCCCGCCCTCGCCCATGAGATCAAAGCCCGCGTTGCAGAATGCGGACACGCTGTGAAATACAGAATACCATATCCCGCGTGCGATCCCGAATTCCGGGCAAAACCGGAACGACAGCAAAAGAGCGCCGCTCCCTTCTATTATGAGTGTTCCCAGAACGATAAAACGCGTTATGCGCACGATGCCTCCCAGCTCCGGTGCCGAAATGGAATTCTGCATGAGGTGGCGCGGAGAGAAGCCTATATTCTTGCCCGTAAGCGAGACTGCCGTTATGCACACTGTCATAAAGCCTATGCCGCCTGTCTGAATGAGCAAAAGTATCACGGCCTGCCCGAACAGCGTCCAGTTTTCGTAAGTGTCAGACCTTATGAGTCCCGTGACACATGTAGCCGATGTGGCGGTAAAAAAGGACGTGAGCGGTGAAACGCCCGACGGATCCCGCCACGAGACAGGCAGACAGAGCAGAGCCGTGCCTATAAGTATGATGGCGCAGTATCCTGTGAGGATTATCTTCATGGGAGAGATCTTACGTAAAATAGCGAAACCTCCGTGTGCATAAAACGCACTTAAAACAAACGCACTTTAAACAATCAATAAAGGCAGCTCGGAAAGTCTGCCTTCCCGTGCTGCCCTTGTTGCATTTATTGCCGCTTATTGTCAAGCCGCAACTCTTTTCCTTATGACTACTGTGGCCAGAAGCGCAGTCGCTGCTATAATGAATATAACAGATGCCGTGTCGGCAGTGCCGGCATTTCCTGCCGTGTTACCGCCGGTTGTCGAGCCGCCCGTGGAACCGCCCGTTGAGCCTCCCGTTGAGCCTCCCGTCGATCCGCCTGTGGAACCGCCCGTAGAACCTCCCGTCGATCCGCCTGCGGTGCTGCCCGCGTTCGGATTGTTTTCGTCAAGACCTATGAACACGCTGTCGTCAGCCTCGCCGCCCGCTATGAGCTTGAAGCATGCGCAGCGATCGGGCGATGCATACTGTACGGAATCTGTTTCCCATTCGAAGCAGTCTTCCTTACCTTCTTTAACAAGGCCGCTCTGTACATGCATACCGGCGACCGGAGCCAAGCTCGGATCCAGAGGCGCCACATCGGTAACCTCAAGAACTACAACATAGTTTCCTGCGGGTACGGTCTTATCGAAAACGATCTCAAAATCCAGATTGTCGGATGTGCTCGTTCCGGATTTAGTGGCAACGGCAGTTCCGTCACGGCTGGTGTCAAAATCGTTGTCCCAGTTGTAGACCGACATGGTCCAGTCTATGGAACCGGAGCCTCCGCCCGGAGTCCACTGAGCAAAATGAATGCCCGTGAAAGCAACGGTCGTGTTAAAATGCACCGCATAATACTGATCGGTATCAAGCACTATAGCGCTGCCCGGATCGCCGGGCTGCTCCGCGAATTCGGGATAGCCGGGAGTCGCGGCGAAAACAGTCGACATGCCGAGACATGCTATGAGCACTGAAACTACAGTGAAGAACAATATCGATTTCCTCATTGAAAGTACCTCCTGTAAAATAATTATGGCGCAATTATAGTTTAATTTTGTATAAACTGTCAACCGTAAAATATAAATACGCACATAGCACCCGCGCCGCGCGCGGCAAATTGCAGGCAAAACGCAGACGCATATCAATAATATTAATCCATAAATTAATTTTATTGATACAGAAATTATCTTTTTTATTTTACCTATTGACAAAATAAATATAATGTTTTACTATGACCACGCTGTAAATATATATCTACGGAGGAATTGACATGATGTACGGAACGCCTAAGAAATGTCCCGTCTGCGGAGAGGAGCTTGTGATCACTCAGATGAGATGCGGTAACTGCAGGACCGCGATCTCAGGTGAATTCAGGCAATGCAGATTCTGCCGGCTGGACGAAAGACATTCGGAATTTTTGATCGCTTTTCTTAAATGCAGGGGAAGCATCAAGGATGTGGAGAAGGAACTCGGCATATCGTATCCGTCGGTGCGGGCGCTGCTTGACAGTCTGCTCCGCGAGCTCGGACTGGACGGAAACACTGCGGCCGGCGAAAGCCCGTCTTCCGCAAGGATGGAAATACTTTCACAGGTGGCGGACGGCAGTATTTCACCGGACGAGGCATCCAGACTCCTGCGCCGCAATTGACGGCATCACTATATATTATTAGGAGGAATTCATATGTTTGGCAGAAATAAGAACGCGGAACGAGCCGGATCGGACAGCGAGATGATGAGGATACTGAACATGCTCAAAGACGGGCAGATAAGTCCTTCCGATGCCGAACGGCTCATAAGCGCCATGGAAGACGGGGCCCCTTCCGAAAGAGGAGCGGATCGGGCCGCGAACGAAATCAAAGGGACCGTATACGGCCGCGTAGAGGGCGACATCATAGGAGATGTGGACGAGATAGCCGAATCAGCCGTCATTTCGGGAAATATAGACGGAAATGTGCTCGGAGATGTTGACGGCGTTGTCAAAGGGAGCGTTACGGGCCGCATAAAGGGCGATCTCAGCGGCAGCATAGACGGAGATGTGGGGAGCGTAGAAGGCGACCTCAACGGAAATGTGCGCGGAAACGTATGCGGCGATGTAGGGGGCGATCTTAACGGCAACGTGCACGGAAATGTGTGCGGCAGCGTAGGGGGAGACCTTAACGGAAATGTGGACGGGAGAGTAGAAGGCAGCATAGGAGGCGACCTCAACGGCCATGTAGGCTGCGATGTAGGCGAAGTAGAGGGCGACCTTAACGGAATTGTAAACGGAAGCGTGAACGGCGATATAGGAGGCGACCTCAACGGAAATGTGGACGGAAGCGTAGAGGGCGTCATAAAAGGAAGCTTTAACGGCACTGTACGCCGCCATCCGAATAATATGAGCGGAGGCACGCGCGAGGGGTTTGGGAGACGCACTATACGTGTAAGACGCGATGACAGCAGGCCTGTGAACATAAGATTTGCGAGGCATCAGAGAAACGGCATAAGCGGCACCGCGCGCCTGCAGTGGACGACCGACGAAGCCGAGAGAAACGAATGGTTCTCTCAGAGAGAAGCAGACAGACGCCGCCGCGAGAATGACAGGCGCCGCCGCGAAGGCGACAGAATGAGGCGCGAGCACGACAGAGAGATGCGCAGGGACAAAAATGCGGGAGCGGATATCATTTCACCGGTCGAAGGGAACATTTTCGGCATGGTATACGGAGACATACGTTCCGATGTGGAAGGTAATGTGCTTGACACGGTGGACGGGAATATAACCGAGACGGGGCACGTGCGGGGCGCGATATATTCAAATGTGTACGGCGATGTCCGCGGCAGCGTAGGCGGCGACGTATACGGAATGATAGACGGCGACATAACCGGTGAAATAGGCGGAAACGTCGACAATCTCGTCACGGGCGATCTGCGCGGCACTGTTAAAGGCAGCGTAGGGGGACTGATAGACGGAAATCTTTCGGGAGAGGTGCTCGGAGACGTAGATTCGGTATGGGGCGATCTGTCGGGGCACGTAGCAGGAAATGTGAAAGGCGTACTTGACGGCGATCTTAAAGGCTCAGTCGACGGAGACCTGTTAGGCGCCGTGAACGGAAATATCAACGGCTTTGTCGGGGGAGACGCGGCAGGCGATATCGACGGCAACATAAACGGAACGGTCGGCGGCACGGTAAGAGGATCGGTGAACGGTGATATAACGGGCACTGTGGGAGGCTTTTCGGGAGAGCTTTCGGGAAATTTCAGCGGGCACTGCAGCGGGGATATGAGCGGCATAATACACGGCCGCTTCACGGGCACATGCGACGGCAGCAACACCGCCCGCGTGACGGCATCCGAAGCGCAGGAGACGCGCGCCTTGTAATCGCGATGACTTAGCGATATAATAGCGGCGCGCCCCAAAAGGGGACGCGCCGAAAAATGTCATATTTTATCGACTGATATTATTTTGTCGTGATAAATATTCTGATTTTTGCATTTTTGATTATTTTTGATTAAGCGGGAAAAAGATATATTTGAAATGATTTTTAAAATTATGGTCAATTGGAAAAGTAAACTCCACTTTGCACTGAAATTTACTTTTCCAATCGAGAAAACGTGAAAATCGCGAAAAAAACTATTTACAAATCCCGATGGGGTGTAATATAATACCTGAAAAATAAAGTTCGTGTGTCAGAGGCGCCTTTGACGCACAGACTTTGTTTTTGAGGAAAATATATACATACAGTGTATATAAAAATTTTAATGGAGGAATTCATCATGAGAAAAATGAAATTGATGACGGCTCTGATGGCGCTGGTTCTGGTATTGTCTCTGGTGTTAACGGCTTGTCAGAGCGGAGACAGTGGTGACGGCAAAGTAACTGCGAAACCGGGCGGAACGAACGTACAGCCGTTGACAGAGTTAGAAATCGATCCGGCAGATGTATTCGAACATGCGGATAATACTTCCGTTTACGATGTGATCGGAAGTCAGGTGACCATTGATATGGTAAAGGAAAAGGACGGCCTTGCTTATGTAACCGTAGACGGTACAGAGTATGAGTTGGGCATGGACTTCCTGTCTATGGCTATGGTTTACAACGTGTCCGTTCCGGAGAACAGCGACAAGTACAAGGACGCCGAAGACGTTTACAACGAGTGGTGGAAACTGTACATTCAGAGATGGAACTACTTAATGCCGGAAGTTCCGCTGTATTCCAATCAGTATTTTGATCTTTACAGTGCAAAGATCACGGATTTTGAGACTTCTCCGTATTGGGGTCCTGCGGACGCTATCGTTGCTGCAAAGTCCAGTGACGGCGCAGTGATCCTGGGCAGTGCTACAGATCTGTCCGGTTTGTTCAGAAACTCTTCATGGGGTAAATCGTCTCCCGGTTCCAGTGACCTGGATGTGCAGAACCTGACCACCGGTTATTCTACTGCACAGAGCAATAAAGAAGGCGTCTACATTTGGAATATGATGGCTCTGGCTGAAGAACCTACCAGCGTAATAAATGAGGATGGTACGCTGACCTATACCATTAAGATCAAGAATGATCTGAAGTTCAGCGACGGTTCTCCCATTACTGCGAAGAACTACATTGCCAATATTCTGGCTAACAGCACCGCTGTATCCAGCGAGGCAGGCGGAAGCGGAACAGCCGGTTTGCAGCTGGTCGGCTTTACGGATTTCAACAAGTACACAGGTGAAGGCGACACCGTTTACTTTGAAGGTGTGAAAATGTTGGATGACTATACCTTCTCTGTAACATATCTGTCTGATTATGCGACCTACTATTATGCAATGGTTTACGCGGCATTCTCACCGGATCCCCTGCAGCTGTACCTTGGCGAGAAGGGTGATATCGTTGTAGATCCGGAAACCAAGAGCTGCGGTCTCAATGCAGACTTCTATGCGAAAGAAAAGAAGGACGGAAAAGATGCGTATGTTGTTGCCTCTCAGATCGTGGATAATCTGAAGTGGGATTCTTCTCTGCCTTATTCCGGTCCGTATACAGTAAGCAACTATGATGAATCTACTTTGACCGCAACACTGAAGCGTAATCCCGTTTATCCCGGCGATACTGCAAGAGGAACGGCCAGCATCGATACCATTACGTACGTGAAGATCGTTGCGGAGACCCAGATGGATCAGTTCAAGGCCGGACAGGTTGACGTATTGGCAGGCATTACCGGCGCAGCGGAAACGGAAAGTGCAGTGAATACGGTAAAGGACAATCCCGATAAGTACAAAGAGACTCACTATGACAGAGCCGGTTACGGTAAGCTGGGCTTCAGGGCAGACTTCGGTTCCTGCATGTTCGCTTCTGTAAGACAGGCGATCGCCTATAGTATCGACAGAAATGAATTCTCACAGACCTTCACCGGAGGTTACGGTACGGTCGTACACGGCCCGTATTATCCGAAATCTCCCACGCTGGCAGCTGTTTCAGATGAGATCAAATTGAATCAGTACCAGCAGAGTCTTGACAGCGCGCTTCAGGTTCTGGAAGCGGACGGTTGGATTTACAATGCAGACGGTACTCCTTATGACGCAAGTAAGGGCGGCGTTAGATACAAGAAACTGAGCAAAGAAAAGCATGAACTTACTGCACCGAACCTGACATTTGCTTCCGTAGATAATAAATACAAAGTTGTAAAGCTCAGCGACGGCAACTATTATATGCCTTTGGTTGTAAACTATTACGGAACACAGCCGAATACCTTTACGGATCTGCTGGTAACCAAATGGGCCGGCAATCAGGATATGATGACGAAGCTGGGTATGTACATCGACTACATTGAAACCGATTTCACCACCGGTGTAAACGGTGAATATGTACACGATGAAGGCGCAGGATTCGACGGTAAGTGGAAACTGAATGCGATCAACTTCGCGACCGGATTTACTTCCGCTATCTACGACTATGCCTTTAACTGGACCATTAATCCGGATATGTATGATTCCTATTCTGCATGCTATGTGAAAGACGAAGCAGACTTTGCGGAAAATTACAAGAAATAAGCTATTGAAAGCTTGATTGCGTTTGCCGTCTCGGGGACGGGCAACTGTTCCGGGACGGCATTGGCCGAAAAGGACGGCCTTATGGCCGTCCTTTTTCTTTGTATTTTACATAATAATATCAAATGTCGGATGGTTTGGAGGAAGACCGATGGGCAAATATATACTGAAGCGTATATTGTATATCCTGGTCGTGTTTTTTATCCTGTCGTTCATGATCTTTATGATTTACAACATGCTGCCGGTGGACAAAGCGGCGGAGCGGGCCCGGGAAGAAGTGAAAACCAGCAAAGGGCAGTTGAATTATGACGATCGATATGAATACTGGCAGGAAAAGCTCGGGCTGGACGGAACAAAATTTGAACGATATCTGCGGTGGTTAGGGATCTATCCTTACAGTGACGGTTCGTATAACGGACTGCTGCAGGGGAATCTGGGTAATTCCACGCAATATAACAAGCCGGTGGCAGAAGTCCTGATGACACCGATGGAAAATACCATTATGATCAATATCTTGGCTACGATCCTGGCCTTGGGAATCACCATCCCTTTGGGCATTTTCTGTGCGGTGAAGCGCGGATCCAAACGGGATGTGGCCGTGCAGGTCGGTACGATCGTAGGCTACAGTCTTCCTGTCTTTATTATTGCGATTGTATTCATCTGGCTGTTTGCCGTGATACTGGGTTGGTTTCCGGTTTCCGGCATGATTACTGCCAACAGCCTGGACTGGTCGCCTTTGAGGCAGTTTGGCGACAGGCTGTACCATCTGGCATTGCCGTTGATCGTCATGACCTTCTGTTCTCTGGGCGGCATGACCCGATATGTTCGAGCATCCATGATCGAAGCCCTGTCCATGGACTGCATCCGTACCGCCAGAGCCAAAGGCCTGCGGGAGAAAGTAGTCGTATATTCCCATGCTTGGCGAAACGCCCTGATACCCATTATAACCCTTGTCATAGGTTGGTTCCTGGGCATATTCAGCGGCTCCATCATGGTGGAAAATATTTTTGCATTAAACGGTATCGGCAAAGTCTATTACAGTGCTTTGACGGTGAACGATAACGAAGTGGTGTTGGCCCTTCAAATGTTCTATATCATGATCTCTCTTCTGGGTAATCTGATCACGGACATTGCCTACGGGTTTGTTGATCCTCGTGTCAGAGTTAACAAGTAGAAGGAGGGGACACAATGGCAAATCAAACTGAAAATAAACGGAATCCAAAAACCGATTCCGGATCAAATATAAAACAGAATCCTATTGCTAAAGTAGGAAAGACTCTGTGGCGTTGGCTGCGGCGGATGTTTCTCGGTGCCAGCAAGGAACTGAGCCAGGAAGCGATACTGGAAGTGGAACGTCTGGAAAGCCCGTCCAGACTGGCAGTCAAGGCTTTTTTCCGCCGGAAGCTGGCCGTGGCGGCTCTGATCATTCTGATCCTGCTGTTCTTATTTGTATTCATCGGTCCGTATTTCTTCCCCATGGATCTGACCTATACGGATCCGTTGCAGGCAAATGTGCGGCCTAACTATTCCATGCGCAGTGTGCCGAAGGATCTGGCGGGCAAGATCCGCTCTATCAACGGGTACGCGGACTTTACAGTGGGCGTCAGCAAGGACAATACCATGTATATATGGGGTAATACCTGGAACGCCCTTGCAAAAGATGATTATTCAGATTTTCCGGAAGAAATCCGGGAGGGCAATGTTCTGATGGCCTCCGCAGGTTCGGATTTTGTCATCGCAGTGACCACGGAAGGCAAAGTAGTGGGCTGGGGCAACAATAACTTAGGCCAATACGGAGTTGTCAACAAGGACGATCCGCGGACCGAAATGCCGGAACAGATCCTGAACGGCACCGTGGACCCGGACAAAGTACAGCAGCTGCTCTGCGGCTATCAGGCCACGTCTATGGTCATTGACGGAAAACTGTACATGTGGGGCAACAACAATGCCTGTCAGAATATGACGGAGCTGTTGGGTAAGGACTTTACCAATGTGCAGAAAGTGGCCATGACCGACGACTACGCAGTGCTTTTGTTTGACGACGGCACGATATACGGCGGCAACAACACTTTCTTCCGACAGAGCGCTGTTTCTTCCATCAGCGGAAAGATAGACAGCTTTGAATCATATCTGGCGGACCACAAAGTCGTGGACATTGCAGCCACTAAGAAAAATGTGGCCTTTCTTACGGAAGAAGGAGAAGTTCTGGTCTGGGGAAATGCCAATTACGGCGAGACAGACTATCCGGTTCTGCCGGAAGGCGAATCCTTTGTTAAACTTGAAGGCGGCTCCCGGCATTTTGTAGGACTGACCGACACGGGTAAGGTTTATGCTTGGGGTCTGGATGACTACGGTCAGGCCGATCTGGCAGGCGTAGCTGCCGGAGAGATTTTTGTCGGCGCAAAACAGACCTATCTGGTTGATGAAAACGGCGTACTGACCGAAAGCTACGGGCAGAGAGGCTATCTGTTCGGCACCGACAGCATGGGCAGAGACGTACTGACCCGGATCGTACACGGCGGAAAAATGACCATGACCATCGGTGCGGTGGCGGTCATCGTGTCGTCGATCATCGCCATCATCATCGGCTGCCTGTCCGGTTATTTCGGCGGTTGGGTGGATATGCTTCTCATGCGTGTGACGGAAATATTCTCCGCCATTCCATTCCTGCCCTTTGCCATGATGCTGTCTTATGTCATTAAATATTACCCCATCGGGGAGACCATGCGAATATTCATCATCATGATCATCCTGGGACTCTTAAGCTGGACCGGCTTGGCACGCATGATCCGCGGGCAGGTGTTGGCAGAACGGGAAAAAGAATTTGTCATCGCGGCTAAATCCATGGGGATACGGGAGCGGAGCATCGCATTCAAGCACATTTTGCCCAACGTCATATCTGTCATTCTTGTCAGCATGACGCTGGATTTTGCCGGCTGTCTGCTGACGGAATCTTCTCTGTCCTACCTGGGCTTCGGTGTTCAGCAGCCGCAGCCGACATGGGGCAATATGCTCTTCGGTGCCAACAACTCAATAGTAATACAGAACTACTGGTGGCAGTGGCTGTTCCCGGCAATCTTCCTATCAATCGCCACGATCAGCATCAATATTATCGGCGACACGCTGCGGGATGTATTGGATCCCAAGAGCAGTCAGGAAAAATAGATAGGAAGGAGAATAAAAGTATGCCGCTATTAGAAGTAAAAAACCTCCATACCTATTTTAAGACAAGAAAAGGTATTGTTAAGGCTGTCAATGATGTTTCCTATTCTCTGGAGCCCCGGAAGACAATCGGTATTGTAGGCGAATCAGGTTCCGGAAAATCGGTTTCAGCCATGAGCATTTTGCAGCTGCTGGACGGAAACGGCTACATCGCCGGCGGGGAGATCTGGTTCGACGGTGTGGATCTTACCAAACTGAGTCAGCAGCAGATGTATGATATACGGGGCAACAAGATCTCGGTGATCTTTCAGGAACCGATGACCAGCCTGAACCCTGTTTTTACAGTAAAAAAGCAGCTCAGCGAGCCGTTTATGATCCATCAGCATCTGAGTAAGAAAGAAGCGGAAAAGAAAGTTCTTGAAATGCTGTACTCTGTGCAGATCCCCAATCCGGAAGCGGTCATGCGGCAGTATCCCCATCAGCTTTCCGGCGGTATGCGGCAACGTGTCATGATAGCCATGGCACTGGCCTGCAAGCCTAAGATCCTGATCGCGGACGAACCCACCACCGCTTTGGACGTGACTATTCAGGCTCAGATTCTGCGACTGATGAATGAACTGCAGAAGGAAAACGGCACATCCATTATTTTTATCACCCACGATCTGGGCGTAATAAATGAAATGGCGGACGATGTGGTGGTCATGTACTGCGGCCAGGTGGTAGAGCAGAGCTCCGCGGAAGTGATCTTTACCAATTGCCCGGTTAGCCACCCATATACGGAAGGTCTTATGCATTCCATTCCCAGACTGGATAATATGGGTAACCGTCTGGAGCCGATACCCGGCGTGGTTCCCCACCCGCTGGCGTTGCCGAAAGGATGTAAATTCGCACCTCGGTGCAAATATGCTACCCGGAAGTGCCTGGAGGAAGAACCGGAGCTGGTGGAAGTCAACCCGGGTCAGAAGATCCGATGCTTTTATCCGGAAAAGGAGGTAAGGAACAGTGCCGAACACAAACAAGCTCTTGTCGATCACGAATCTTAAAAAATATTTTCCCGTGGCGAAGGACAGCATTTTCCAACGGGAACAGCTTTATGTCCGCGCCAATGAGGAAATTTCAATTGATATTTACGAAGGGGAGACCTTCGGTCTGGTAGGCGAGTCCGGCTGCGGCAAATCCACCCTTGGCAGGACCGTACTGCAGTTGTACGATCAGACCGCCGGCAGCACCCTGTATTACGGACGGAAATTGGCAGATTTTGCCCCGTCTTATGTAAAGAAGACGCTTGTAGGCGCCCCGAAAATGATCGCCGCCTACAAGAAAAAACAAGCGAAAGCTGCGGCGCTGGAGCAGGAATGCGAAGTCGCAGGGGATAAAGCTACGTTTTTCCAACTGCAGCAGAAGAACCTGGCAGTGGCGGAAGCGGAAACCGCTTTCCAGAACGTGGTCAAGATCCTGGGCGGATTTACCGCATTGGAGGGTGGTTGCAAAGAGGGCGCCGACCTGCTGCTGAAGAAATATGAGACTGACATGGAGATCGCCCGTGTCAGAAACGGGATCCAGAAGGAAGAGACACAGATCCATTTCCTGGACGCCAAGGCTCAGACCATGCAAAAGGAAACGGCGGCGGCACGGATCCGCTCCCGAATGGAAAAACACGTAGCGGCCAAGGAACGCCTGCAAAAAACCATGGAGCAGCTGCTGCAGCGGCAGAATGCGGACGTTCAGCAGTTGGTCGCGCTGAAAAGCCGGTATCAGGACAATTCTTTGTTCGTACAGTATGAGACCATGCTGGACGACGGCATAGATCTTTCCCGGCTGCGCTATTCGGAAATGCGATTGCTGCGGAAGGACATCCAGATCATTTTCCAAGATCCCTATTCGTCTCTGAACCCCAGGATGACCATCGGGCAGATCATTGAAGAAGGTCTTGTGACCCATAAATTTTTCAAGCGGGGCTCGCCCCAGATGAAAGAATATATCTTAAAAGTTATGCGCCAGTGCGGCTTGCAGGATTATATGCTGCACCGGTATCCCCACCAATTTTCCGGCGGGCAGCGGCAACGAATCTGCATTGCCAGAGCTCTGGCCGTAAAGCCGAAGTTCATCGTGTGCGACGAATGCGTATCTGCACTGGACGTTTCCATTCAGTCACAGATCATCAACCTGCTGGAAGAGCTGAAGGAAAAAGAGCACCTGACATATCTGTTTATTTCTCACGACCTGTCCGTTGTTCGGTACATTTCTGACCGGATCGGGGTTATGTACCTAGGAAATATGGTGGAACTGGGCACGGCGGAAACGGTATTTTCCGATCCCCGGCATCCGTACACAGTGGCTCTGCTGTCCTCTATTCCTACCACGGATGCAAGCACGAACGAACGAGAGCGGATCATTCTGGAAGGCAATATTCCAAGCCCTATCCGGCCTCCGGAAGGCTGCAAATTCCACACACGTTGTTATATGGCCTGTGAAAAATGCAAAGTGGTGCCTCCTCCTTATGTTGAGGTGGAACCCGGACATTTTGTAGCATGTCATTTTCTGGACAGAAAGATCGACGAACAGGGAAATTATCTGTTTGACCTGCCCCAACGGCAGAAAGCCGGCAAAACAGGGACTGAGCCGACAAAAGAGGCAGAATAGGAGGCGTAGAACCGGTGTTTTTTAGAAAGAAGCTGAAAAAACCGGATCCCAACGCAGAGCAGTCTCTGCGGGATGAAATACAGGAAAACGGCGGGCTGGATAAGAAAGATCTTCCGGCCATGATTCTGTCTGCTTACTTGGTATTTATACCGGTGGTGTTGCTGTTATTGTTCTTATTTTATCTGATCGGACGGTTGTTTCTGCGCTGATAAGCGCCGACCTCGGCGCAAGCTTACTTTTGTATCATTTGGTGATAGCTGATGATATTTCATCAGCTATTATTTTTGCTATTGCGGACACACCGTTTGTGTTGCCGCATCCTTCCATCGCGGCGCGCATTTTACATTTGTCTTTTTCTACGTATGAAACGGCGGACATAAATGTTGTCTCGTCCAGGCGTTCCTCGCGGAGCACAACGGCGTATCCGCGCTTTTCGAAGGATTCTGCGTTCAGTATCTGGTCGCCCCTGCTGGAAGTAAGAGGCAGCGGTATGAGGAGCATGGGCTTATGGAGAGCGAGAAATTCATGTATCGCATTGGAACCCGCCCGTGAAATGACAAAGTCCGCCAGCGCGAGAACGTCGGGAAGCTCATCAGATATGAACTCGAACTGCGCATATCCCGGCGCATATTTTGTAAGGCTGCCGTCAATGTTGCCCTTTCCGCAAAGATGTATGATATTATACGATCCCAAAAGCTTCTGAAGGCATCCGCGCACGGCTTTGTTGAGTACCGCCGAGCCCTGACTGCCTCCCATTATGAGTATGACGGGCTTCATGTCAAATCCGCAGCGCGTCCTCGCGGCAGAAGCGTTCCCGGTAAAGAGCTCGGGCCGTACGGGAGAACCCGTGTAAACGCCTATGCCCTTCGGAAGCTCGCTCACAGTATCGGGAAAAGTAGTGCATATTTTTGTGGCAAAGCGTGCGGAAATCTTATTGGCAAGGCCGGGAGTGATATCCGACTCGTGCGCTATTACCGGTATTTTATACCTGTGCGCCGCAGCGGCAACGGGAACCGAAACAAATCCGCCTTTAGAGAAAACAACGGCGGGTCTGATGTCTGAGAGGATTTTACGCGCATCTCCGCACCCGGCTATGACTCTGAAGGGATCCGTAAAATTCTGCCAGGAAAAATACCGTCTCAGCTTGCCTGTACGCACACTGTGATACGTAATGTCGCCGTGGGAAGCGATCATATCCTTCTCCATGCCGTTTACCGAGCCTATATAATGAATATCAAGCTCTATACCCTTATCTGACATCATTTCACGCAGAACGGGTATTATCGCCAGATTGGGTGTTACGTGTCCCGCGGTGCCGCCGCCTGTAAATACAACAGAAATCTTACGCAAAAAAATCACTCCAAGCGCTTTCTGTGTTTTCTGAACCTTCTCACGCACCACAGCACGATGAGGGCGATGACCGTCACCGAGAGGAAGATCAGAAAAACAGCTTTTACAATATAATATATGCTTACTTTAGTCTCCAGTTCCTCGGGTATCTCGGCGTATGAATGAAGATCCGTGGCATTGCGTATGCCGCTTTCATTGTAGTTGAACTGGAACGTGCTCACGCGCGACGTGTACTGTAAAATGTCTTCATCTCTGTAATAATATACCAAAAGCTCCTGAGGTCTGTTCGCCATCTCGGTCTGTAAAATGTTCACTGCGCCGTAAACAAGACCCTTGTAATCGTCAAATGAAACAGAATCGCCTCTTATATTCAGAGTAAATCTGAGACTGCCGCCGTATTCGTCCAGAGCGCTCTGAATGAGCTCGGCATTGCCTCCCGGCTCATGCGCGCCCCCCTGCGCCTGATCTGTCTGATCTGCCTGACCTGCGGAAGGATATGAAACGGCGCTTAAAGGTATGTCGATCACGGACGACCATGAGGCATCAGTTTCGGGAAATCTCTCGTGCCATTTGCCGTTCAGGAAGCCGTCGGTATATTTCTCTACAACGCCTTCAAAATAGCCGTTCCTGCAATAGTCGTTATAATATCCGTCATATCGCACCCTGAAATTACCCGCTTCCATTTTACAGGGAGAGCCGTTTACCTCGCAGCTGTACACGAAATTCTTGCTGTCTCTGTCATAGCCGTCATATGAGACAATGTCGGAGTCGGGATAGTTGTCTTTAAGATAAGATGAAACAACGAATCTGTTTATGACATTCCCCGGGAAAAGGCCCGCCCCGGTCAGCACGAATGAAAGAAGAACGACGCCCAGTAAAACGGCAAGGGCAACCGGCAGAGCCCTTAAGACCCTGCCGAAGCTGCCCTTGCGTTCACTGTCATAATCTTCAAATTTTACACGTCCGAATGCCATATTGTGAGATATTACTTTTTATATCCGGCAATTATCGTGAAATCCTTAACCTTAAGGCTGGCGCCGCCCACGAGTCCGCCGTCTATGTCGGGCATAGAGAAGAGCACCGACGACGTTTCGGCCGTAACGCTCCCGCCGTACTGTATGCGTACAGCCTCCGAAACGGCCTCGGAATAAAGCTCGCGCACCGTTTCACGTATAAGGGAGCAGACCTCCTCGGCCTGCTCGGGTGTGGCCGTGCGTCCCGTGCCTATCGCCCATATGGGCTCGTAAGCGATTATGAGCGAAGATACCTGCTCCGCAGAAAGACCGACCAGAGCGCCCTTGACCTGTATCCTTATATGCTCCGCGGTAATGCCCGCGTCGCGCTGCGACAGGGATTCGCCCACGCATATGATAGGCGTTATGCCGTATTCAAAAGCGGCATGGGCTTTAAGATTTACGGTCTCGTCCGTTTCGGCGAAATATTCGCGTCTTTCGGAATGGCCTATTATCACATATTCTATGCCGAGATCCTTGAGCATTCCTCCTGATATTTCACCCGTGTAGGCGCCCTTGTCCTTCCAGTGCATATTCTGAGCGGCTATTTTGATATTGCTCCCGCTCACTGCCTGAACGGCCGCCGGTATGCACACAAAAGGCACCGCCGCTATTATGTCGTTCTTTATATCCTTAACGCTCTCCCTGAGCTCCGAAAGAAATTCTGCCGCTTCGGAGGGCGTTTTGTTCATTTTCCAGTTTCCTGCGATAACTTTAACTCTGCTCATTTTGAACTCCTATCCTCAAGACAAGCTATTCCGGGAAGAACCTTTCCTTCAAGGAATTCGAGAGAAGCTCCGCCGCCGGTGGAAACATGCGTGATCTTGTCCGCATAACCCATCTTCTTTACGGCAGCCGCCGAATCTCCGCCGCCCACGATAGTGATGGCGTCAGTCTCGGCCATCGCCTTTGCTATGGCGTTCGTGCCCTCTGCGAGAA
The DNA here is from genome assembly GCA_947625435.1 of uncultured Clostridia bacterium. GTDB lineage: Bacteria > Bacillota > Clostridia > UBA1212 > UBA1255 > Egerieisoma. Next base: position 34,251 of record CANQOI010000018.1, read on the forward strand.
CGGGATTCTCAAATACTCCCATAGGTCCGTTCCATACAACGGTCTTAGCAGACTTTACGGCATCCGAGAAGAGCTTCGCCGTCTCGGTCCCTATGTCGAGTCCCTGCATATCCGCCGGTATGGCGTCGACAGAAACACATTTCACGCTTACGGGAGCGTCTATGGGATCGGGGAACGAATCCGCTATCTTGGCGTCAACGGGAAGAAGGAGCTTCTTTCCGAGCCCTGCGGCTTTATCTATCATTTCTTTGCAATAATCGATCTTTGTATCGTCTACGAGAGACTTTCCGACCTCCTTGCCGAGGGCCTTTAAGAAGGTATATGCCATGCCGCCGCCTATTATCAGAGTATCGCATTTCTCCAACAGGTTGGATATGACATTGAGCTTGTCAGCCACCTTAGCTCCGCCGAGAACGGCTACGAACGGGCGCTCGGGGCTTGCGAGAGCCTTGCCCATAATGCTTATCTCCTTCTGTATCAGATAACCCGAAACGGCCGGCAGATAATCTGCTATGCCCGCCGTTGTGGCATGGGCTCTGTGAGCCGTGCCGAAAGCGTCGTTTACGTATATATCGGCAAGAGAAGCCAGCTCCTTGGCAAATCCGGGATCGTTCTTCTCCTCTTCCTTGTGAAAGCGCGCGTTCTCCAGCATCATTACCTCGCCGTCTTTAAGAGCCGCCGCCTTCGCCTTGGCATCTTCACCTATGACGTCCGAAGCCTGCTTTACCTCTTTACCGAGAAGCTCGCCCAGCCTTTTGGAAGCCGGCGCCATGGAATATTTCGGATTGCGCTCGCCCTTGGGCTTGCCCATGTGCGAAACGAGTATGACTCTCGCTTTATTGTCAACAAGGTATTTTATGGTAGGAACAGCTGCGACGATACGCTTGTCGTCCGTTATATGTCCTTCCGCATCGAGCGGCACATTGAAGTCGACTCTCACGATGACTCTCTTTCCGGCCACATCGATATCTTCCACGCATTTCTTATTATAAGAACTCATGTCAAAACACTCCCAACATATTTGATAAACTTATAAAACGGCAAAAACTACCGCTTTGTATATTACTACTATTTCCGCTGAAATTCAATCATTTTTATGCGTCGCCCAGCATCATCACATTGAAATCCTCGGGGAAAGAATCGCCCCGGCATGCGGTCATTATGATCTGCGAGTTGTTTTCACGGGTGAAATCGCTCACCGTTCGGTACGCGTTCTGCTTCCTTCTCATGTCGTACTGCACGAACGGGTCGTCGAGAATGAGAGGCAGCATTCCTCCGGGCTGTGAAATGATCTTAACAAGAGCGAGCCTCAGAGCGAGATACATCTGGTCTACCGTGGCGCCGCTGTATACGTAAGAGCCGTACAGATCTCCGCTGCGGTCGCCGCCGCTCCGGCTCCTCAGAGTTATCTCAAAATTACGCGCCACGCGAAGATCATTATATCTTCCTCCCGTGAGCTTACCCAGTATCACGCCCGCTTCATTTCCGAAAACGGGCCCGAGATCCGCCTGCCAGCGCTTATATGCTTCGCCCAGCACATCATTCGCAATGCGAAGAGCATTCATACGCTCTTTATAAATATTTATGCTCTCCGAAAGCTCCGCGCTCCTTTCCGCCAGCTCCTCGCAGTCTCCCGTTTCGTCCGCTGCCTTGCTCAAAGCGTCGGCCGAGGCAAGGGCGTAAGCTATGCGCTGCGTATAATCCTCCACGTCCTCCATATACTTCTTGTCCTCGGCGTCCTTATTATTCTCTCCGTCCAGGTAAGCCTTCGCCTCCTTGTATTCGCGCGAGTGCTTCTGAAGCTCTTCATTTATATTATCCCTGTTGTAGGAATGATTTCCGTCGCCGTAAGCGTATTTAATGCCGAGAACGCCGCAGAGCTCCTCCTCCAGATCGTACATGTCCTCCTTGCACGCGATCACGTCGCTGCTCCCGACAGAGAAAACGAACATATAAATGAGTCCCGTCGCCGCCGCCGCGGAGCCTATCGTTATATAAGAGAGTACCTTACTTTCGGCGGCCTTTCTGTACAGCTCTATCCCCTGCAGGAATGAAATGCCGGACAGCTTCCCGTAAAATGCCACCGCGATCGCGCACAGCGCGCACAGTAATATAAGTATTATAAAAATAACGGTTGCCGGCTTCCTTATGCGCGACCGCCTTCTCGCCGCGTACGTGAGATCCTCGTCGCACTCGTTTATTTTTGAGATGTATTCCTTTATCTCACCGTGCAGCGCGATCGTATTTACGGCGCTCGTGATGCGTGTTATATCCTTTTTCTCGCTCGTGTGCCGCTTCTTGATCTCATCGAGCTCGCCGCGCAGTCTCGAATGCTCCTCTCTCAGAGACTCGGCGCGCGTTTCAAAGTCGTATATCCTCTTTACGGCGGCGTCCGTTTCGCTCTTTTTCGCCTGTAAAATGTCAAGTGTACCTTCATCGTTTCTCGGAGAGCTTATAGAGTCCATGGCGGCCTTTATGCGTTTCCCCACGGTTATGTCGGACGAGGTCTGCTTCATTGAATCCGATTTTTTCACGAGCCGGTCGAAAAGATAGTCCATATTTCCGCTGTCGGAATTCGGCTTGGACGAAAGCTGCGCCGCGTATACGGACAGGTCATACGTCTCCTGCGGTATTTCAAGTATCATTTCACCGACCGTTTTACCGGCATCCGTCGGTAAAATCTCACCGGTGGTGTCATTATAGAGCGTGATGACATCGTCGTTCCTGCTTTCCCCGAACTGCGCGGTTACGCGGTAAAATATACCCCTGTGCTCGAACCTGAGCTCGCCGCCGTATTTCACGCCCGCTTGCCACGGCCTGTATTTCTTCCTCTCACTCTGATCTCCCTTGTCGGAAAGCCCGTACAGCATGGCGCGTATGAAAGCCGCCGCAGTCGACTTGCCGCTTTCGTTATCGCCGCATATGACATTCACGCCGTTTTCCGGCTCGAGTTTAAGGCCGCAGTGCCTGCCGAAGCCGTTAATTATCATTTCACGTATAATCATTAAAATTCACCTCGCCGTCAAACGCCTGCAGACCGTATGCAAGAGCCTTTGTATACATTTCCTTTTCGTCCGGGGATGCCGCCTCCATGCGTTCGAGCATGCTGCGCACGAAGCATCCCCTCAGACTGTTTTCGTCTTTAAGGAGCGTTATATTTACGGAATCGATATAATCGGGGATTATCTTAATATAAAAATACTCGTCGGAAAGCTCGCCCGCGAGCCTGCCCACGGGCAGATGCAGATCCGGGTGCTTGCTGCCCTTAAGGGTCACCTTGTAAAGCCATTCCTTCTCTCTGCATACTGAACGTATCGCATCCGCGATGCCCGCGTACGTGTCAATTCCGGTAATATCGATATCGCACACATGATTTTCGCGTACTGAGGTAGGTATGAAATCGAGCTCCGCGCCGTTCTTCGTGACGGTACCGCTCAGAATACCGCATGTATCCGTTTCGTCAAAGCTGCGCCCTTCGCATGTGCCGGGATAAACATAAGCCGTATTCTTAAGGCGGACCGTGCCGCTGTATCTGTGCGAATGCCCCAAAGCGCAGAAGTCAAATCCGCAGGCGTCTATGTCGTCCTTGTATATCGGGTTGTAATCGCTCCTGCCGCCGGGATCCGTTATATTCCCGTGCATTACGAGCAGATTGAGAACGTTCCTGTCAAGAATGGGGAGTATATTGTTGTATCTCAGGAGCGAGCTCCTGCAGAAATGACCGTGAAAACCCGCGCCGTATATGCGCACCGTCTCTCCCGTGTCCTCATATGACAGCTCAAGCGCCTCAAGACCCTTCTTAAAAATATAAACATTGTCGGGCCATTCCTCCGTGACATACGGAGAATCGGGAGTGACGGGGTCATGATTGCCGGGAGCTATAAGGACAAATGTCTCGGGAACAGAACGGAATGAGTCCTTAAGGAACTCTATGGTATCTTTGGATACATTTCGCGCATCGAGCAGATCCCCGGGGATCATGAGCATGTGCGCGCCTATCCTTTCAGCCTCGCTTATCGCTTTTGAGAAGGCGCGCTTCTGCTCTTCTCTGCGCATACTCAGCTTGGAAGAATTTTTCTTAAACACTGAAAAAACAGAATCCAGGTGCGCATCCGCGCATATTACAATCCTCATTTTAAATCTCCCTTTCGCAAGGTTTTGTCATTCGTTACCGATATATTTATATATTTTACCAATTCTTTTTCTGTGTGGCGTACGTCTCCCACATATATGCGTACACATCTCCCGCCTGAGGAGCGCGCTGCTCTGTCTCGATCATCTGGCTCACCGTCATCATTTCATATTCGCCGGTCTGTTTCAGATAATCTATGAGCTTTCCTACCGCCTCGCCGGAATAGGGATGTATGTCATGGAAAAGTATTATGCTCCCGTGAGAGAGCTGTGAAACGACAGACGGATTGGTGTATTCCTTTCCGCCGCTCGTATAAGTAAAACCGTCGAACAGAACGTCATTTATGAGCTTATCCTTTGCCTCGTCCTGTGAAATGCCGTTCGCAGATGCGTAATTCGATACGCTTTTAGCGCTTATATGGTCCCAGTCTCTGGAATCTATGCTCCAAAGAACGATGGCCTTGCCCGACTGAACGGATACATCCTGATTGTAATTTCCGTAGGGAGGACGGAACAGCACCGGAGCCGAGCCCGTCACCTCTCTTATGATATCGTCCGTTCTCTGAAGCTGGCTCGCGCGCTCGTCCGCCGAAAGAGTCTTGAAATCCGGATGGTTGAATGAATGGCTCGCTATCTCATGCCCTTCGTCGAATTCCCTCTTAAGTATCGCCTTCTGACCGGAAGACTGGAGATTCTCGCCGAGCACAAAGAACGTAACGTGTACGCCCTTTTCTTTGAGCATGTCGAGTATCTTGGGAGTATTGGTCCCGTGGGGTCCGTCGTCGAATGTGATGGCGATTATCTTTTTGCCCGCATACGCGGGGTTCGCGGACGTTTTACCGCCGGGAACGGCAGTAATATCGGGGGGCGCCGTAACCGGAGCGGAGGTCGTACCGCCGCTTTCGGGACTGCCTGTGACTGTCGGACTCTCAGTGCCCGGAGCAGCTTCGCCTGGACTCTGAGTCTGCGCGTCGCCGCTTGCCGGCGTGCTGTCGGAACCCGAAGACGGCGTAGTTATCAAAAGATTGTTTCCGGGCACCTCCGTGTCGCCGGAATTTATCGCCATAACGGCGCACATATATATTATTAATGTAAGAGAAGCAACGATGGCAATGATCGATATGACTTTCTGAACCTTCATAATCTCACCTTTTCACTTTCGTATATAGTATATCATTCCTCTTAAGTAATATTCAGTCTAACGGAACGGATTGAATATAAGACAGTATATTGCAATTAACATTTTTTTGCAAGTATTACATTTTATGCAAGCGCAGATAACATTTCCCGTGAAATGCGGGGAAAAATTTTTTTTGAAAAATATTTTTCCGCGGCCGGGCGCACACCGGTAAAATATGCCGGGCAAATCGGGCGTTTGACAGTTGAATAAGAGAAAAATTCGTTTCAGGCCTAGAGGGACCTGAAATTTTTTGTCAAATTTTTTAAAATATATAGTGCTATATCGTACTAAATGTGGTATAATACTACAG
>CANQOI010000019.1 GCA_947625435.1 uncultured Clostridia bacterium
AACAAAAAGCACAAGATCGGCGAACACGGGAGCAGCTTGCAACAAAATTTTACTAAAGAAGATATTTTTAGTAAACAGCGCGGGCCCGGGCGGCTCGATTCAGGCAGAAGCGGTGTGAATACGAACATTTCACACATCTCATTAATCATCAAGAGCCGACTGAAGTCGGGCAAGGCTCGGAAACGCTATCCGAAAAGTTTACTAAATAAAATACTTTTAGTAAAAATCCCGCCGGGCAGCGGCGTCGGGCGGCAGCGGCGGCGGGATCTGTCGGGCGCAAGGCATTTGTCCGTGCGCGGGCGGGTGAGATCATTTTGTCACGTGCCCTTGCAGAAAACGTGGTTGCCTATCGTGACGGATACAGGGAGCGAGCGTATCCATTTGTTGGTGGCGGTCCTGGGATTGTAGTAATAGAGGCAGCCGTATGTGGGATCCCAGCCGTTCATGGCGTCCCTTGCGGCCCGGTAGGCGGTGCTGTCCGGAGACAGATCGATCTGGCCGTCGGCGACCACATCAAAAGCGCCGGACTGGTATACGACACCCGCAACGGTTTTAGGAAAACGCGAATCGTGCACCCTGTTCAGTATCACGGCACCTACGGCCACCTGGCCGGTGTACGGCTCGCCGCGCGCCTCGCCGTATATGGCGCGCGCGAGCAGATTGATGTCGCCTGAGGAGGCGGCAGACGCAACAGAGCTCGAAGAGCTCATAATGCCCATGGCGTTCAGCGTGTTCTTGCCCGCAATGCCGTCAACGACAAGACCGTTTGTCCTCTGAAAATACCGCACGGCTTCCTCGGTGAGTTTTCCGTATATGCCGTCAACGGAGCCTTTATAATAACCCCAATTTTTAAGCTTCTTCTGTATGGCGGTCACTTCGCTTCCGGAGGAACCGCGCTTTGAAAGAACATCGGAAACGCCTTCGGGCGCCGCTGTGCCGCTGTCAAAGACACAGAGCCCGAAGGCGGCGGCAGACAGCACGAGCGCCGACACAAGGGCGACGGCAACAGAAGAAACACTCAATATGGATCTTTTCATTCAGATATCTCCTTCCTCCCGCATCAAAGCGGGGATCATTCAATAATATTTTGTATGAGCGCAGCCGTTCCATACAAGCAAAAAATGGATTTCCCGGTAAAATTTCACGCAGAGATTTTACGCGCGCAGACGCATAAAGTATTTGACAAAGAAAATGAATTATAATATATTTATGCCAATACTTAACTTATTTTTTGTCAGGTGACTCGTTATGAAATATACGTTCATCAGGAAGAGGTTTATACCTTTTGAGGAAACAGATATATCCGGGGATGAGGTGCTGTACGACGGCGGAGGACTGCTCGTGACGCGCTGGCTCCCGATAAGGCCGCGCACAGATATAGGATGGGGAGCTTCGTACATATATATACCGGGGAACTGCAAGATGAGCGCCATCTTTGACTGCGAAGGCAAGTTCAGACACTGGTACTGCGACATAATAAAAACAAAATACGAACCGGAGATAAATAAGTACACATTCACAGACCTCCTGCTGGACGTCATCATAAGGCCCGACGGAACACATTCCGTGCTCGACGAAGACGAACTTCAGGAGGCTTTTTTACGCGGCTATATAACGGAGGAAGACGTGCGGACAGCGGAAGAAACAAAAAACAGAATATTGCACATGTACAGCCGTCAGAACATTTTACGGAAATTCAAAGGAGCGCCGGACCTGAGTGAAATTGTTCCGCCCGAAGGCTTTACGAAACGGCGGCAATGTGATACACTAACGGCGAAAAAAATAATCTAATCGGAGGTACAACATAATATGAGTCCGGAAAGAGCACCGTTTTCTACGCTGTCGTTCCCCGTGGGATCGTTGGGGCTGATCGCAATGGACAGCTGCAGAGAATTAGGTGAGCATGTTGACAGGTGGCTGATCTCAGAACGGCAAAAGGACATGCACGGTGCGGAAGCGCCCAAGTCCTTTTTGATCAAATCAAGATGCCCGCGCTTCAGCAACGGCGAAGCAAAAGCGATAATAGACGAGTCTGTGCGCGGCAAGGATCTTTATATATTGGTTGATGTAGGAAATTACAGCTGTAAATACAACTTCATGGGTGTTGAGAATCACATGTCTCCGGACGATCATTTTGCCGACCTTAAGAGGATAATTTCGGCAATAGCCGGCAAAGCAAAGCGCATAAACGTTATAATGCCTTTCCTTTACGGCGGGCGTCAGCACAAACGCTCGGTGAGAGAATCGCTCGACTGCGCGTCCGCGCTTCAGGAGCTCACGGCGCTGGGAGTACAGAATATAATAACATTTGACGCCCACGACGCGAGAGTCGCCAACGCCATACCCGAGATAGGGTTCGAAGACGTGCATGCGTATTACCAATTCATAAAGGCAATGATACATGAGATACCCGATCTCAGTCTTGACAAGGAACACATGATGATGGTGAGCCCCGACGAAGGCGGGATACACCGTAATCTCTATTATTCGACACTGTTCGGTATCGATCTCGGCATATTCATCAAGCGCCGCGATTACAGCACGATAATAAACGGGCGCAATCCCATAATATCACACGAATTCATAGGCGACGACGTCGAGGGCAAGGATATACTCGTGCTCGACGACATGCTCTCGTCCGGAGATTCGCTGCTTGACATAGCCGCAGAGCTGAAGCGCCGCAAAGCGCGCCGTATTTTCGCGGCGGTCACATACGCGCTGTTCACGGACGGCATAGGCGATTTCCAGAAAGCATATGAGCAAGGGCTGATAAATAAGATATTCGCCACCAATCTCACATACAGACGTCCGGAGCTGGCTCAGGCGCCGTGGTTCGTGGAAGTGGACATGTCCAAATACATAGCGAAGCTCATAGACGCCCTCAATTACGACGAGTCTCTCGGAGTTCTCGTGAACCCCGCACAGCGAATTATGAACCTGATATACAGACGCAACTGCGGCGAAAAGATATGACCGGTGCGGGTGAAAGGTGAAATATCATAAAACAGTGCGGAACCATAACAGAATCATAAGAACCATAACAGAATCATAATATAGTAAGATAACAAAAATACAGTGAGGTCATATAATGAGTAAATTTTCAAAAAAACTGCTTGCTCTGCTCTTAACGTCAGTGATGGTCGTTCTCTGTGCCTGCGCGCAGGACAACAAGGAAAGTAACGGCGGCGGCAGTGCAGATCAGACAGACGCTCCTTCGGAACCTACTCCCGAGCCCGAAACGCCCATGATAGACATATTGAAGTCTCTCGGCTCGGTAGAATTTACGGACGCAAAGAATGTGATACTGTTCATAGGCGACGGAATGGGACAGAACCACATACCGGCCACAGACGCCATACTCGGCGGGAGATTCGAAGGCAAGCTCGGAATAGAGTACATGACGAATCAGGGGATCGTGAACACGATATGCGTACAGGGAGAGCCCGACAGCGCATCGGGAGGAACGGCACTCGCGACGGGATATAAGAGCAACCGCGTATATCTCGGACTTAATGCAAAGAAAGAGCCTGTTCAGAATGTAGTGGAGCTCGCGCTCTCACTCGGAAAGAAAGCCGGAGTCGTGACCAGCGAGAGCATAGTTGACGCCACACCCGCGGCATTTACCGTGCACGCGCCCAACAGGAACGACGAGAGCGAGATAGCAAAGCTCGAGATAGACAGCTGCCCCGATTTCATAATAGGCGGCGGCAAGGCAATGTACGAAAAGGCATTTGAAGACGATCCGTCATACAAGCAGAAGCTCACGGACAACAATATAACGTGGGCCACATCGTGGGATGAGGTGGAAGCATTTGACGGCACTAAAGGCAAGCTCATAGCAACACTTACAGACGACTTTTTCGAAAGAGCGGAGGAATCGGTCCCGACCCTTGCTCAGATGACCGAAAAAGCGCTCTCGCTCCTCAGCAGCGATGAGGACGGATTCTTCCTCATGGTAGAGGGCGGCGCGATGGACGAATCGGCTCACACATCGGACGTAATGGAAACATGCCGTCAGATGATGGCATTCGACGAGGCAGTATGCCTCGGCCTGCGCTACGCTTACGATCACCCCGATACGATAGTGATAGTGACGGCCGACCACAATACCGGCGGACTGATGCTCAAAGAGGACGCGGACAAGGCCATAAAGGGTCACGAGAAGGAATATCATGTTTCAGAACTTCTTAAATACGAAGAAGAGATACAGGAAAAATATCCCGATGTGGATCTCAGCAGCCTTCCCTACCGCTTTTCCACGATAGCGCACACGAACGACAGAGTACAGATATTCGCCGTGGGCTACGGCACGGAGATATTCAACAGTGACAAGATAAAGAGCTTCGAAATAGGCAAGTTCATAGGTCAGTCCATAAGCAAGCAGGAATTCGGCGCCACATCGTCAAGCGGCCAGAAGTAAAATACAGATATCCAAAGCTTGCACGGAAAATACAAAAGCCGCTGAAATATAATTTTCAAGCGGCTTTTTCATGGAGAATATGGAACAGAAATACACAATGACAGAAGGCCCGATCGCGGGTAAAATAGTACGGTTCGCGCTGCCGCTGTTTCTCGGAAATCTATTTCAGCAGTTATATAATGTGGCGGACACGCTCATAGTAGGCAATCTGCTCGGAAACAGAGCCCTTGCGGCGGTGAGCTCTACGGGCAGTCTGATATTCATGCTCGTCAGCTTCTTCAACGGCATAGCCATAGGCGCGGGCGTTGTGATAGCAAGATTTTTCGGGGCAAAAAACACGACCGAGATGCGCAGAGCCATACATACGACCGTGCTCTTCGGCTTTACCGCGGGAGCCGTCGTAACGGCGGTCGGCGTTTTACTGTCGCCCAAGATACTCGTGCTCATGGACACGCCGGCCGAGGTGCTCGGTCAGTCCGTGGCATATCTTAAGGTGTACTTTGCGGGCGCGATAGGTCTTGTAATGTACAATGCCCTCACGGGCATAATGCAGGCAGTGGGAGACAGCAGGCATCCTCTCCAATATCTCATAATATCTTCGTGCCTCAATGTCGTGCTTGACATAGTGATGATAAAGGTATTCCGCATGAATGTGGGAGGCGCGGCTCTTGCCACTATACTCTCTCAGTTCATAAGCATGCTGCTGTGTCTCATAAGGCTGCTGCGCATAAAAGAGGACTGCAGGATATCCTTGAAAGAGATAAGATTTCACCCCGATATGCTTAAAATGATACTTCGCTACGGCCTCCCCTCGGGACTTCAGAATTCAATAATAGCGATAGCGAATGTAGTCGTTCAGTCAAACATAAATTATTTCGGTGAAATGGCAATGGCGGGCAGCGGCGCGTACAGCAAGGTGGAGGGATTCGGATTTTTACCCATAAACAGCTTTGCAATGGCGCTCACTACGTTCGTAAGCCAGAACCTCGGCGCAAAAAAATACACGCGCGCAAAACAGGGCGCGCGCTTCGGTGTGATCGCATGCGTTGCATGCGCCGAGGCCATAGGCGTAATAGTGGCCGTTACGGCGCCTTTTCTCATGCGCGCTTTCACAGATGAGGCGGAGGCCATAAGCATAGGCGTGGAAAGGGCCCGTGTATGCGCGCTCTTCTTCTGCCTGCTGGCATGCTCTCACGCCGTTTCGGCTGTACTGCGCGGCGCGGGGCGGGCCATGGTGCCCATGCTCACTATGCTGGCATTCTGGTGCATAGTGCGCGTGACTTTTCTTTCGGTAATGTCTCCCATAGTGCAGGACATAATAATAGTGGATTGGGTGTACCCTCTCACATGGGGACTCAGTACGATAACGCTTCTCATATATTATTTTAAAGCCGACTGGCTGCACGGGTTTGACTGACGCGTGCATGATGCGGTAAAATGAGCGAAGCTCATATTTCACGGAGGTAATCATGGAAGATTTTTTCAGTAAAGCAAGACCGATATTTGTGCAGGAAAACACTGCGGAGCCCGTTGTATCGTGCGGATACCGCGCAGACTTTGACGCGCCTTCCGACAACGCGGGATACTGCCTTAACATAACGGGAAGAAGCTATTACAGGCTCTATATAAACGGCCGCGTGGCGGCGCACGGCCCGGCACGCACGGCAAAGGGCTATCTGAGAGTTGATGAAATAGATATCACGGACTATGTGATAAAAGGACACAATTACGTTGCGATAGAACAGATAAGCTTCGGGGACGCCTACGGCGGCTATTCAAACGACAACACTCTCGAAAACGGCGTTATCATTTTCGAATTGCGCTCCGTAAAGGACGGATGCGTCGTCTCCTTCTCGTCCTCCGCCACGCCGTGCCTTCGCCTGAATGCGCGCAGGCAGAACACAGAACGAAAGGCCCACTGCCGCGAGGCCAGCGAAATATGGGATCTGGACGAAAGCTATTACACTTGGAGATGCGGAGACATTACCGATGAATTTCACGGCGCATGTGAGATACCGGCAGATTTTACGCTCCTTCCGAGGCGCATGAAATATCCGGAGCTCCGCAAAGAGACGCGCGCATACCTGACTCAGTTCGGCACATTTACATACGACAACAGATATGTGCCGAGATTTTACGAGACGCCGTCATTCGGCTACAGGGAAGAGCTCAGGGAGCACGTGCTCAAAGACCTCGTTATGATACGCGAGCAGGCGGGAAAGGCAGACGTGCGTTTTGTGCCCGGCGGCGTTTCACTGGATGTTTGCGGGAATGTTTTCCTGAGCTACGACCTTACGGAGAGCTTTGTGGGATTCGCCGGCCTCACCGTTAAGACCGACTCGGATATACGCGTTGACATAGTCACTACGGAGCTTCAGTCCACAGACGGAACGATACCGTACGAGTTCAATATGTGCGCCAGGGTTTACGTTAAGAAGGGCGAATATTCTTTTCTGAGGTTTGACCCGGCGCTGGCAAGGTATATAAGGATATACATCACATCTTTGAATGGGGCGCGGGCCGATGTCACGGTCACGGATGTTCACATGCTCACATACTGCTATCCCGACACTAAGAACGGGTATTTTATGTGCAGCGACGACGATCTGAACAGGCTTTATATGGCTGCGCGCAAAACGCTGCTGCTTAACACGCTCGATATTTTCATGGACTGCCCCGACAGGGAACGCGGCGGCTGGCTTTGCGACTCCTTCTGGACGGCGCGCGCGGCGGCGATAATGCTGGGCGACACTTCCGTTGAGAAGGCCTTCATTGAAAATTTCCTTCTCACTGACCCGGATCTTTATTATCATGCGTTTTTCCCGTCTGTGTATCCCGGCAGCGAGCCCGCGTACCCCGCGCACGAGATCTCAACGTGGAGCTTCTGGCTGTTGGCCGAAATATGCGAATACGTAAAGCGCACGGATGACGGCGGATTTATTTTACGGCATGCGGAGCGCATAGACAGATTTATCGATTCCACCCTCAAGCTCAAAGGCGAGTCCGGCCTTATAGAGTCTCTGCCCGTGGTCTTCGTCGACTGGTCTCAGTCCAATCGCCGTGAAAATACTTTCCCCATAAGTACCGCGGCCAATGCGCTCTTTGCGTTCGCTCTCAGGGAATACGCCGCGCTTACCGGAAATGACCGGTATAAAGATGTTGCCGATTCTATCGGTAAAATTCTCTCCGACGCCGTTCTCAAAGCCGCCGACGGTAACGGCCTCATACCGGACAGCTTCACTTATGAAAACGGAGCGCTCCGCCCGAACGGATATTTCAGTGAGGCGGCGCATTTTACCGCACTTTGGAGCGAGCTTTTGGGCGCAGATGTGCCCGCACGCGACAAAACGTCTCCTGCATACAGGATATTCAGGAATGTGATTGATAAAATGGGGCCGGCGTCCAAGTACAGGCCCGACCCGAATATAGGCAAGAGCGGGCTGTTCATAGGCGAATTCATCCGTTTTGATATGCTTTCTAAGCTCCGCCTGACGGATACTCTCATAAATGAGTTAAAGGCGGTCTATTACCCTCAGCTCCGTGAAGGCCCGGGCACTCTGTGGGAAAATGAGATCATTGAAACGTCGAGCCGCTGCCACGGCTTCTGCTCTCACGTAGGTTATTTTCTCACGCGCCGTATTCTCGGCATTGACATTCCCGACGAGCAGACGAAGCATTTTGTTATCGAGCCCAACCCCGTCGGACTGCGCTGGGCGCGGGGCACGGTGTCATGCAAGGGCGGCTGCCTGTCGGCGGGCTTCGTTTTTGAAAACGGCCATTTTACGCTCGATGCGGTGCTCCCTGCCGGCTACACATGCGATGTGATCCTCCCTCCTTGCGTAAAAGGCCTCGAAGACGAAAATATAAGCATCAACATTGTCTGAACGGCGTGAATTGAACGTAAAGGAGAGTTTGTACGATGAATGAATATCCGGATAAATTTCATTTGTCGCCGGAGCAGAGCATATTTATTGCTAAAAAGAAATGGGATGAAAACATCTACTGCGGTATGCGAATGGAGAACCGGGCAGTCACTTTCCCGCAGACCAAAACGATCCTGAGCGGCGTGAATGTCCCGAATGTACAGCTTGATGATATACAGGCTATTCTCAATATGCGGGACGCATGGAGATATCTGCTGAATACCGTGAATGACCCACTCACTCTCGATTATCTCTGTAAGCTGAACGGATTGATCGCAAGAAATGAGGCCTTGGAATGGGGAAAACTTCGCACAGGCACCGTGGGTATTTCCGGCACGGGCTATATACCTCCCGTGCCGTCGGAGGCTTCCGCACAGCGTGCTTTGCATGATATTATGAACAGCAATTCAACACATTGCTCCTTGCATACTACAGCACAGGAAACGGAGACCATTTAAAAGAATTCCTCTATGAATCCTGCATACAGGGGATCGATCTTTAAGCCGGCTCTTGTATTGCGCATATTTTCACTCCAAACAGATATTTCTTCCGAAGATAGTCCGCGTGTTCAGGCGTGATCGCACCATCGCTGATCTCAGCCATGTTGATGCTGCCGTAAAGTTCTCCCCACAGGCAGTCCATGAGTCCGCTGTGCGTCCTCAGTCCGTCTTTGTATGCATCAAGATCGTGCTGCAGGTAGTCAGGCAGCCCGAATTCGTAAGACTGTTCACGCTCCGTTTCACGGATCCCGTCCTCGGTGAGCAGTTCCATTGAAACTCCGAGCGTTTTTGCCAACTTGTATACTGTTTCAGCGGAGCACTTTTCAAGTCTTGTCTTTCCGCTGCAGATATCATTCAGTGTTGTGTGAGGGATTCCGGCCTGAACAGCCAGCCGATACTTCGTAAGATTCCGCTTTGCGAGTAAATCTTCTATGATCATCGTGTTCAACTCCTTGATTTTATTATATCGGCATGCCGAAATAAAATCAAGGGGTCATTAAAAATTTCACAGATAAAATGCGCAAAATTGAGCGCTTTCTCCTGTATAAAGTCCGGTGTCTTTCCAGAGGCGCGACAGCGTGAAACGCAATTCAACTACAGACATGGCAACATAGTATTCGAAATCGTCCTGTAAGTAGGCATTCGCATACCGGGCGATGATCTCCTTCGCGGACGCGACAAGACTCTGCATATTCTCTTGAAGTATTTTATATTCCGAAAGTGACATCAAATATGCATCAAGCTTTTCTTTCATACCTTTCTGAAATACGAGCGCATTGACAAAGGCCGTACCGTCATTACGCATGACGCAGAAATTCTGCCCTATCAACTGTTGCAGGTTTTCTTTCTCGGCGTCGGAAAAATCTGCGGGATTCAAACCTTCCGCAATCCCCTTGAGCGTTATATTGAGATAGGCATACGGCACATCCATACCGTATCTCCTGTTTCCGAATACGGCATTTCCCGGAAGAGCTTGATAACCGTTCCATTGAGTACCGTTCCAAACGTTTCGGTTATTGCTGAAAGATACAGACGGCAATCGGCAGATGCAGCCCTGTTCAAAGCCGATAATTCCCCAGTTGCCGCCGTCGTCCCGTTTGAATTTTGAATACAGATTGCCGGAAAACGCAGAAATCTCTATTTGCGAAGCAATATAAAATGCAAAATACATCTGCGCGTCATCATTGCTGTATTCTCCGGTCGTCACACCCAACTCTCCGGCTTTTTCTAAGGCCTTTGCTGCGAGCTGCCAAATTACCGAGGCATGCTGCTGCGTATATGCACAAACGATCTCATTGATCTCGTTCTGACACTCTTTAGGTTCAATAAAAAAGTTAGTCACATATTTTCCGTGATCCAATTTTTTCAGAAGTTCCGCTCTGACTAACAGTTCTACCTCTTCCTCCATATACGGAGCGGCAATTCCGAGTTCCATTGCAAGTTCCTGCAGCGAACAGGGATTGCTATGCGCCTCGCAAAGTATATTTACCGGAATCTTTCTTTGAATAGCTGACCACGGGAGTCCGGTGGGCTGATTTCCGGAAGCGCAAAACGCGATCTGTTCCGGATCGTAACTTCTTTTTCCAAATTCTCTTGCCATATTCATACCTTCCTTCAATTTATTCCTTGCACGATGTAATTTTGATGTTACAGTTCCCTCAGGGAGACCGAGCGACAGGGCGATATCGCTGATCCTTCTGCCCTGCATGTAATAGGCAACAACAATATTGCGAAAATCTGATGTAATGAACGCCAATTCACGACGAAGGAGCTGCAATTGCTCCTCATGTATCAGCGCTTCTTCCGGACCGGAGGTTTTGTCTTCAATTTCAAAATCTCCGATATCAGTGCCGGATATCTCTTCGGAATGCTTATGCTTTTTCTCCGCCCATATACTGTAACGGTTACGCGCGATTCGCCATATCCATGCGGGAAAATTCTCAGGCACTGTACCTTTTTCCAATCCTGCAATAATATTCAGTAAAATATCGGATGTCAGATCCTCCGCTTCATGTGCGTTTCCGGTCTTTTTTAAGCAGTAATAGAATATTTTTTCCGCATGATCCTCCGCAAGATCATGTATCAGAGTATCTTCACAAACATTTCCTGCCACTTTCTCAACCTCCTTTCACTTATATAGTGCGACAAAAAGGAATTTCATTGCAAAAAAATTTGCGATGCATTTGCGTTTTTTCATATAAAAAAAGAACCCTGACCTCGACACACTTTGTATTTTGTATCAGGATCAGGTTTTTTATTTGGATGGGTACTGCGATCCGGATGCACAGAGCTTTGATCTGAAGCGCCCTCTCTTCGGCGATTTTCGGTCATAATGCCGCAGCATATTTACCATGACGCCTTCATAATGTAGGACATGAAATTCCCCCTGTCTGTTATGATAAATCTTAGGCTATGTGACCGATACAATGATAGCATGAAAATATGGTGAAAGCAACAGGTGAAAAACGGCAAATGCACATACGGTGCAACCCTGCTGCTCTTTGTCTCCATCGAGTAGGGCGGAATTGCTCCGCCCTCTCACATCGCCGTACGTGCCGTTCGGTTTCGGTATTTCCACTCTTCTTACCGGCTGTGGGTTATTCTTTCTACTCCGTATCCGCCTTTATATCAGGTTTCTGTTTGTAAGGCTGCGATTTCGCTATCCCTTCTTCTCGCCTGCTCCTTGCGAAGCAAACCTTGGAGTCGCTCTTAGGTTCGTCGGCAACTACGCCCCTTGTGGACTTTCACCACAGACCGACGGCATGCCCGTCATACCGAAAATCGCGCAAACCCGCAGGCTAACGCGATTTTTCAGTAGCAGGGGCAAAAGGATTTAAACCGTCGGCACACCGGTTTTGGAGCGACTGTGGGAGAGACATTAGAGAGCATCTCTCGCCCCAAAATCCGCACCGTTGCGGCAATTTTGTTCACCACCCGCACGCCAAGAACAAAATTGATGCTATTTTGATGATATGAACAATTCTCTCCGCCAACAGGACAGATGATTGCGGATAAACCTATTTCGAAAGTGAATAGCACTCGTTTCATAAGGTTCAAATTTTGCGCCGCTGTAAACAAAGAAAATGCTCTCCTGTTTGATCGATTGACAAGCGCACAGATTACTTTACCCGTTTAAGTTCTTGAACAGATCTTTACAAATCGTCAATGCCTGTTCCTGCAATGAATAGAAGCGTTTGTTTTTATGGTGAGCAAGATGATAATTCCGGTTAAAATCGCAGTCGGTTATCGTGACCGTTTTCAATTTTCCCTGTTCGACCCATTCTTTGACCAGATTTTGCGGCAGGACGGCGATTCCGTTTCCGGCAGCGGCGCAGGCGATCAACGCTTGATTACTTGCCGATTCTATCATCGGCGTTGCGGTAAGATTGTTGACCGAAAGCGTTGCGTCAAGCAAATCCCTTGACGCACTGCCGGGTTCCCGCAGAAGCAGAGGATACTTTGTTAATTCCTCTAAGGTGATTTCCTTTGGAACCGCAAATTGGCAGGAGGAAACTGCCGTCAGTCGGTCGTGAAATACAGCCTCCGTTACAAGGTGACTCGAATGAATATTTCCTTCCACAAAGGCAAAGTCAAGACTTCCGTTCACGAGCAGTCCCTCGATCACCGAAGTCTGCCGAATGGCGACGGATAAACGGATCTGCGGCAATTCCCGATGGATCGCCGCAACCATTTGCGGCATAAACAGTCTGCCTATGGTGAGGGATGCGCCGATGTGTAAATCCGTATTCGTTTCGCTTTCCCATGCAAGATGTTCAAAATCATCAAAGGAAGCAACGGTTTCTTTCGCTTTCGCAAGCAACCGCTTCCCGCTGTCCGTCAAAACAAGCCGATTGCCGAAACGGTCAAACAATATCACATTGTAGTATTTTTCAATCTCCGCTATCGTCTGACTGACTGCGGGCTGGGCAACATATAGGGCGCTTGCCGCCTTTGTGATCCCGCCCGCTTCACAAACCGCAATAAAAGTTTTCAGATGCCGCACCGTCATATTAATATAACCTTTCTGTTATGGACTTGATAAGATTATACTATTTTACTTATTGAATATCAAGCGCTATACTGAAATGAATCAACGAGAGGCAGGGCGGCGTATGTTTCCAAACGCAATTTTCGGTTTCATTCATTTGTACGGTCTTATGATCGGAATAGGTATTTTATCCGCTTTCGGCGTTCTTTTCCTTTATGGAAAGAGATTGTCGATCGACGGCAAATTTACGGACTTCCTGTTTTACAACGGGATCGTGTCTATTGCGTTCGGATTTCTGTCTGCAACGCTGTTTCAATCGGTCTATAACTATATCAAAAATCCGGGCGAGGGATTTCGCTTTGGAAGCGGAATGACATTCCTCGGCGGTCTGATCGGCGGTGTTGTCTGCTTTTTGATCGGTTATGCTATCTTCCGAAAAAGATATACGGCAAAGCTGTCCGATGTGATCTCTGTTTTGCCATGCTGTATTACGATAGCGCACGGCTTTGGGCGTATCGGCTGTTTTTTCGCCGGGTGCTGCTACGGAAAAGAAACGGAGTCTGTTTTAGGTGTGAAATTTCCAAATTTGGCGCATCCCGTCTATCCGACACAGTTATATGAAGCCGCTTTCCTGTTTTTTCTGTTCGCACTCTGTTCAGTGCTACTCTTAAAAAAGCATTACCGGCATAATATGAGCCTGTACCTGATCTGCTACGGTGTGTTTCGATTTCTGATCGAGTTTCTGCGGGGCGATGACAGAGGGCAGCTATTCGGGAACATTTCTCCTTCGCAGTTTTGGTCGCTTCTCATGGTGATCGCAGGCGTAATTCTCTATTGCATTATGAGGTATATGGATGGAAAGCGGAATGAAAAAACTATTTAACCTCTTTTTTATCATGCTGAAGATCGGTCTGTTTACCTTTGGCGGCGGTTATGCCATGATCGCTCTGCTGGAAAATGAATTTGTTTCTAAACGCCGCTGGATGCAAACAGATGAATTCTCGGATATGGTCGCTATTGCCGAATCCACGCCCGGCCCGATCGCGATCAACGCCGCCACCTATATCGGCTATCAACAAAACGGAGTTCTCGGTTCGGCCGCCGCCACAATCGGCGTCTGTATTCCGTCCTTTGTTATTATCTTTTTGATTTCTCTGTTCTTTGATGCTTTTCAGCAGATACGGTGGGTGGCGGCGGCTTTCAAGGGAATCCAGATCGGCGTAGTCGTTCTGATCCTGTCGGCGGGACTGAAAATGCTGCGACAAATGCGAAAAACGATCTATAATATCGTGTGCGTCGGTCTTACGGTGGTCTGCCTTGTGTTATGCTCGCTATTTGCCGTAAACTTTTCATCGGTTTTTTATATTCTCATCGGCGCGGTGATCGGCATAGGCGTTTATTCCGTGAAACGACTGAGCGAACGTAGGAAAACGGAGGCAAAAAAATGATTTACCTCCGGCTTTTCCTGACCTTTTTAAAAATCGGCGCCGTTTCCTTCGGCGGCGGATACGGAATGATCTCGCTGATACGGGAAGAAGTTCTGTCGCACGGCTGGCTGACAGAAGAACAGCTCCTCCGCTTTATTGCCGTATCCGAAAGTACTCCGGGGCCGATCGCCGTCAATATGGCGACCTTTATCGGTTCTTCACAGGCGGGATTTTTCGGCGCGCTTGTCGCCACCTTCGGGGTCGTCCTGCCGTCCTTTATTGTGATCCTGCTGATTGCGGCGCTTTTGAAAAAAGTGATGAAATACGCCGGCGTGCAGGCGGCTCTAAACGGAATACGTCCGGTCATTACAGGACTGATTTTAGGAACGGCACTTATCCTGCTTTTAAGTGCCGTAGCCAATATTCAAACCATGCACGACCCTGTTTTATGGGACTGGAAAGCGGGCGTTATTTTTGCCATTCTCGCTGTGTCGGCGGCGGCGTATTCAAAATTCCGAAAGAAGCCGTTTTCTCCGATTCTGTTGCTGCTGCTTTCGGGAGTTATGGGGATTTTGTTCTATCTAAACTGTTTGTTTACGGAGGCATTACCATGAGAATTCAGCAAATTAGAAGCGCAACGCTTAAAATCCAATACGGCGATCAGACGATCCTGCTCGACCCGTGGCTGCAGGATCAGGGAACGGGATTTTCCGCATCCACCGTCCGGCCGGAGATGAACGGCGTCCGCAGCCCCTTGAACGCTCTGCCGATGACGCCGGAGGAAATTCTTGCCGGGGTAGATTTCTGCCTTGTAACGCACATTCACCCGGATCATTTCACGGCGGATTATCTGCCCAAAGGGATGAAGATCATCGTTCAAAACGGAGAAGACCGGCAGGAAGCAAATTCTATGGGTTTTGAAAATGTTACGTCCTTTGAGGGAGACATAATGGATATCGGTTCGGTCACGATTACCAAGGTTCCGGCCATTCATGGGGATAACGAAGAGCTTGTGAAATGGATGGGGATCGGCAGCGGGTACATCCTGAGCGGAGAGCGCAAAACGGGGAACAGCTTTTGCTATAAAGGCACGGATAAAAGAAAGCCACAGACCTCTTTTTTAGAATTACTTCCGGCCCGTATTGCAGTAATACTTTTGAAAAGTCCACCAGTTCTTTTGCTTCCGTCGTTCGAAGATAGCGCGCATCCAGCGCATCCGGTCCCAGTCGGAAGCGATCCAACGCATCTGCATCCTTGAAAATCTGATACAGCAAAACCGCAGTCTGATCATCGGGAAATTTCTCACGCAGGATTTGCAAACCAGTTTCATCGTCACGATCACGGTACGCCATGACATAGTATACACGGGCGTCATAGGCTGTCACCATATTTTTGCAACAGGTGCGGTAGTAATCCGCCGCCCGTTGCCTGTGCCCCACGTCCGGCCAGTCATCCATCCGTCTGGAGTCATGGAACACCGCTGCCGCCGCGAGCGCGTTCAGTTCAGCAGTGTGTAGGTTTTTGAGTTTCCCTATAATCAGCACCAGAAGCAGTACACGGGAACAGTGTGATTTTGTGTGCCAGTCTTTTCCTGTTTTCCAAAAGTCAGTCTTTTTCTCCATCAATTCAGACCAGCTTCTATAAAGCTGCTCTATATTTTCCAGCGCGCTCTCTATTCTGGCTATTATCATGTTCATTCACCTGATAATCCTCCGTATTCATTCCCGATTCATACCGTTCAGCTTTTCCAAAATCTCCGGCAGCACCAGAGCGAGATTACCATCCACGCCCATTGCTTTATCCAGAATCTGAGGTGAAATATATACCTCGCCGAGATTTATGGTTACATAGGTTGCACGGGGTTCCTGCGCGACAAGCCGCATAAAAGGCGCTTTGATCAGCTGATTGCGCCAGCCGACGCCAAGTTCCAGCACGAGCAGCTTCTTTCCGTGATACCGTTCAAGAAACTCTCTGTACCGCAGCCGGGCACCGGTATCCTCAACAAACCCGGTACCGGCGGCGATGTGGACGGCCATGGGCCCACCGCAGCGCGGGCAGCGAGGCAGCAGTTCGGACGGGATGCGGCCGTTTTGCTCCGCCGCTGCCATTTCTTTAACGGAATCCAAAACGCCCATTTTTCTTCCTCTGACGGCCGGCGGACGCCCATACCGTGCAGAATACACCCAAGTCCATATTTACGTTTGAAATCCCCAAACAGGCTCTCAAATGCCGCATCAGCCGCAAATAGATTCAACCCTTCCGTGATGGACAGCCCGTTGCCGGCGCCGATCACGATGGCGTCCGCCCGGTCGATTTGTTCGACCGGCTTCTGAAATGTCGCCTGACTTTTCTCGTTCATTAATCGCAGATTCCTTTTTCCATGGCGCTTCGCGCATCCTGCAACACCCGTGCAATATCCGCTGTGATGACCATGCCCTTATCTTCGATCTGTTTCGGCAAAAAATCATATCGATTATTGACGGCAATATAGCGCGCTTTTGGAGTGGATAATGAAATGCCCTACGGTCGTGTTCCGCAGGGGCATCCCGTTATTGTGGACTATTTCTACCATGAGGAAATCCGGGGATCTGACAATAGCGGCAAGCGAAACACGAAAACAGCGATGAAAGAATGACACATGCAGAGCACAGTATATTTTACCCGTCTCGATTTTCTTTACGGGTATGCAGAAGGTCATTTTTTATGCTATAATCTGTTCAAGAACTTAAACGGGTAATCGGAGGCGGTTATGGATATTTGGAAGGAGGTAGAAAGTTTGGCTGTGAACTTTGACGCCTGTCACAAGACGCTTACGGCAATGGGCGATGAAACCCGTCAGCACACCATTCTGGAAATGATGCGGATGGATTATAACGGGTCGCGTGTAATCGATATTGCGGCAACGACAAACCTTTCAAGGCCGGCGGTGTCTCATCATCTGCAAATTTTGAAAGACGCCGGGATCGTGAAGATGCGGAAGGAAGGAAAAATGGGACACTGCGATTGGGTTTTTGCAAGTGAAAAAGACAGGTTTTACCACGACCACGAATGGGGCATCCCCGTACATGACGACCGCCGGATGTTCGAGCATCTGACGCTGGAGTGCCTTCAATGTGGCCTTAGCTGGGGGCTGATGATGAAAAAACGCGAGATTTTCCGTCAGTGCTTTGAAAACTTTGAATACGACAAAATAGCCACTTATGGCGAGGATGATATACAGCGGATTCTGAACACGGAAGGGATGCTGAAATCCGAGCGAAAGGTTCGAGCGGTCATTAACAATGCCAAGTGTTACCTGAAAATCAGAGCGGAGTTTGGCAGCTTCTGCGCTTACCTCTGGGCCTTTACCGGCGGGGAAACCGTTCTGTACGAAGGTCACGCCGACGGTGCAATACCGGTCAGCAACGACCTTTCAGACAAAATCAGTCGCGACCTCAAAAAGAGGGGCTTCAAATTCGTAGGGGCAGTGACCATCTACTCACACCTGCAAGCCTGCGGCATCATCAACGACCACGCCGCCGACTGTCCCTGTTATAAGAAGATTATCGAAACCTATCCTACTGTAAAAATGGTTCCCGATCGGGAAGTGGGACAAGCCGGAGGGTAAAATACATAACAATTGATAAGCTGATTTGTAACGGTGTAAAAATACGATTGGAGGGTAAACATGAACAGAGTTAAGATTACCGTCTTAAAGACGGCGCGGGGAAGGAAAACTAAATGTGGTTCGTATTTGCGCTTCTGTCCGCCGTGTTTGCGGCGCTTACGTCCATCCCTGCCAAAATGGGCATTGACGGAGTTAATTCCAACCTTGCCACCGCCATAAGAACGGTAGTCGTCGTTGTCATGGCGTGGGGAATGGTGTTTTTGACAAGCGCCCAAAAGGGAATCGCTCAAATCAGTACCAAAAGCTGGTGGTTTCTGATCCTTTCCGGCCTTGCTACGGGTGCGTCATGGCTCTGCTATTATAAGGCGCTGCAAATGGGCGAGGCGTCCAAGGTCGTTCCCATCGACAAGCTGAGTGTGGTAATTACCCTTATTCTGGCGTTTGTTTTCCTGCACGAGCAGTTCACTTGGAAATCGGCCGTGGGATGCGTGCTGATCGGTGCGGGGACATTGCTTATGGTGCTTTAAGATTTAGCTTTCGGTAAAGTCCGAGAAAGGACTAATGAATGTAGCAGCGCTCAAACAATATATATAGAAATTTTGACGGAGGAAACCAATGAAAATTAAACTGAATCCGGATGCAGAAATTGTGAATATCATCAAGGAGGGTTTGAAACAGACCGGCGGTTACTGCCCCTGCCGCAGAGAAAAAACGGAAGATACCAAGTGTATGTGCAAGGAATTTCGCGAGCAGATCGCAGACCCGAATTTCGAGGGCTTTTGCCACTGTATGCTGTATTATAAATCATTAAAAGCCGAATAAAGGAGTGTTGATTATGGCTGAGATTACGCTTACAAAAGAGAATTTTGAAGCAGAGGTTATGAAATCGGACAAGCCCGTGCTGATTGATTTCCGGGCGACATGGTGTGGCCCTTGCAAGATGCTGTCACCGGTCATTACCGAAATAGCAAAGAAATACGAAGGAAAAGTCAAGGTCGGCAAGGTCAATGTTGACGAACAGCCGGAGCTTGCGTCTGCGTTCCGTATTGCAAGCATTCCAACTGTTGTTGTGATGAAAGATGGAAAAGTTGCGAATATGTCTGTTGGATATCGTCCGAAGGAACAGATCGAAGCCTTGTTGTAACTCTGAAATGTGTTGTGTGTATGTCCGGGCGGTTTTTTTTCGGATAAATTTTCAATCGGTCAAAATCTGCATTGCAGTAAACAAAGAAAAAGCCGGATCGGGTCAGTAGCGTGACTTGATCCGGTTTTTGTTATGCGTAAAATAATTAGTATGTCCATAGACTGAAAGATCTCGGCGATATTGAATTTGTAATTGAACTTTCGGAAAAAGATTCTATTCGCAAGTATTATAAGAAAAAATGGTATCCCGAAAGATTATATCTTCTTGCAATGCTTGATTATGTCAGCAGAGAAAACGATATTCCGATCTGCACACAATATGACGATATGCGCAGTTTGAAATTAAAAAGCATTCTTTTCCCTGCCGATGTATTGGTCGCAGCCAAGGTTAGTAAAAGCGAAGAACTAAAACAGCGTTGTATCAGGGAAGCTATTCCGGAATTTATGCGATTTAATATTGTAAAGAGTGAAGTGCGCAATGTCATCTGACAGTTTTACAAAAGAAAACCTTGATACCTACCTCAAGGAATTGGCAAAAGAGTACAGAAGGCTCAACGGAAAATCGCCCTGTAAGACGCCGAAAAGCCCGATAAAATCGGGCTTTTCGGGGACAATATCTTTTTTATTGTCTCTTGATGGCGGAGATAGAGAGATTTGAACTCTCGCGCCGGTATCCCGACCTACACCCTTAGCAGGGGCGCCCCTTCGGCCAACTTGGGTATATCTCCGTGTATACTCTGCGTTCAGTCGAGCCTGCTTATTATATCATAAAGATTTTATCCGTCAAATATATTTTTATACCCCTATACGCATTTTACGCGTATGTATCATATTAAAACGCGAACTGGAACACGCAAAATGCCGCGTACACCGCGAGCAATATTATGCCCTGCGCTCTCGTGAGCTTCTGCCGTATGAGAGCGGGCACGGTCATGAACGCCATAACGAAAAACATAACGGGAATATCGATCGCAAGAGAGGCATTGATACCCGCCACCGTTTTACTCTGAGGGATAGAAAAAGGAGAGAGCACCGTGGACACACCGCTCACAAGCACTATATTGAAAAGATTCGCTCCCACAATATTTCCGAGAGAGAGCGCGCTGTGCCCCTTGATGAGAGCCGACACGGCAGTTACGAGCTCCGGAAGAGAAGTGCCGAGAGCCACAAATGTGAGCGCTATGACCGACTCGGGAACGCCGATAGCCTCCGCAATGACGGTTCCGTTGTCAACGAGCAGCCTGGCGCCGACCGCAATGAGCGCCGCCCCCACGACAAGCAGCAGAACACTTTTCCATAACGGCTTGTCCTCGGAGATATCCCCTATATCCCCTATATCCTCTATGTCCCCCGCGCCGCCGGCAATACCGGACTGTTCGGAGGAAGCCTTCTTCGCCTGCACCATGATAACGACCATATATAAAACAAAAACGGCTAAGAGGATGATGCCGGTGACGCGCGTAAAATATCCGGTCATGTACGCATTCGCCGCGTAAAATGCCGAAGAAGCAAAGAAAAAAACAACAGGTGTAAAAAACGATCTCCTGTCAACGGAAGACGGCCTGATAGCCACCGTGAGAGCCGCAATCAGCGCAGTGTTGCATATGACAGAGCCTATCGCGTTGCCGTAGGCGATCTCACCGTGTCCTCCCAGCGCCGACGTGGCCGATACCATGACCTCGGGGAGCGTCGTCCCTATCGAAACGACAGTAGCGCCTATTATGATCTCGGGAACGTGAAAACGGTGGGCGAGCCCCGAAGCGCCGTCCACGAACCAGTCGCCGCCCTTGATAAGGAATATGAGCCCGAGTATAAAAAGCAAAACAGGTACCAACATTGAATATTTTACCTTCTTGACCATTTAATGACTGCTTGATGTCTGCCGTCCGCAAACGCGGATTATTATAGCATGGATGAAACGCTTGTCAACTTTTGACATAACGGGTGAAATTTTACGCGATAAGTGATATACTCTTGGCAGAGGCTGAAAAAGCCGTGTAAAATGAAAAGTATATAAGGTATAAAAATGAAAAGGAGACTGATGAATATGCTGAGCGACAAATGGAAAAAGCTGCAGAACGGGAGCGACATAAGGGGGATCGCGCTTGAGGGCGTTGAAGGACAACACGTAAATCTCACGCCTGAAACGGCAAGACAGATAGCATGCGCATTCGGCTCATGGCTCTCATCCGAAACGGGCAGGGAAACAGGCGCTCTTACTGTAGCTGTGGGAAACGACTCGCGTCTGTCCGCGGCGGAGCTTAACAGAGCGGTAACGGAAGGACTTTCGTCAATGGGCATCAGAGTCGTAAACTGCGGTCTCTGTTCGACGCCGGCCATGTTCATGACAACAGTGCTCGAAGGCTATGAATATGACGGATCCGTGATGCTCACGGCGAGCCACCTGCCTTTCAACAGGAACGGACTCAAATTTTTCACAAAAAAAGGCGGCCTCGAGAAGAGCGACATAACCGCGATACTTGAAATAGCCGAGCATACGCAGTTCAAAGCAGCCGGCAGGGCGGGAGAAGTGTCCGAGATCGATTTCTTAAGCGTTTATGCGGGCGATATCGTAAAGAAAATAAGAGATAAGACAGGAAGCGACAGGCCTCTCGAAGGATTCAGGATAGTAGTGGACGCCGGAAACGGCGCGGGAGGATTTTACGCGGAGAAAGTACTCAAACCGCTCGGCGCGTGCACGGAGGGAAGTCAGTTCCTTGAGCCCGACGGGCATTTTCCGAACCATATACCGAATCCCGAGGACGAAACGGCGATGCAGGCCATACAGAAGGCGGTCACAGACAATAAAGCCGATTTCGGAATAATATTCGATACGGACGTTGACAGAGCCGGCGCCGTGGACAGAAACGGCAAGGAGATCAACAGGAACAGGATAATAGCCCTCATTTCGGCGATAATAATAAGGGAGCATCCCGGCGCGACGATAGTGACAGACTCCATAACATCGAGCGGACTCAAGAAATTCATAGAGGAAGAGCTGGGCGGAGTCCACCACAGATTCAAGAGAGGGTACAGGAACGTGATAGATGAGGCAATACGTCTCAATTCAGAGGGGATATATACGCCCGTTGCCATAGAGACATCCGGTCACGGCGCGCTCAAGGAAAATTATTTCCTCGACGACGGAGCATATCTCATTTCAAGGATACTCATAGAGATGGCGCGGCTTAAGAAAGAGGGCCGCACGATAGATTCGCTCATAGAGAAGCTCGAGGAGCCCGCGGATGCCAGAGAATTCAGGATGAACTTAAAATGCGAGGATTTCAGGACATACGGAAATAATATCATCGAAAAGCTGGGTGAATTCGCCTCAAGGCAGGAGGGCTGGAGCATCGAGCCCAAAAATTACGAGGGCATACGCGTTTCATGCGATAAGGATCACGGCGACGGCTGGTTCCTTCTCAGAATGTCGCTCCACGAGCCCCTGATGCCTCTCAATATAGAAACGAACACGCACGGCGGCATCGAGATAATATCAAAAGTCCTGAAGGATTTCCTGTCGGATTACGCGGATCTCGATTCGTCGGCGCTTTAATGAGGTGTGATATTTAAGGTAAAATGTCAGGCAGGATTTCAGAATATTTCAGTATAAGAAAACAGGAGAAGGAAGAGTTCGCGCGTTTTCTGGAGGAAACGAGCGGTAAAATATCGATCGCCGCACGGGAGTACAGGGATATTTTCCGCAACGGCTCCGAGTATATCGACATACACACCGTAAATTCGTGGAAGCAGCGCTTCAGCAGCGTTCACGACAGCGCGTCGTCTTACTTAAAGGACGGCATGATAGAGAAGAAAAAGCTTCCCCGTAAATATGCGGAAACATTTTCAAGCATAACGGCCATGTATGCCCATATAGACGAAATGCGTGCGGAGCACAACAGGAAGATAACCACAGGCGCAAAGAGCGCGGTCACGGAGGCATACGCCGCCTTTTCGAAGGTGCTCGCGGGTAAAACGCCTTCCGACGAACAGACGGACGCGATACTCGCCCGCGACAGCCGCGTCCTGATATCCGGCGCGCCGTCAACGGGCAAGAGCACGGCGCTGAAGGCCAAAATGGAATATTTAAAGGCCAAACAGGAAAAATACGGCGCCTCCGACGGCGGAAAAATGATATTTATCGACGCTTCCGATATTAAAAATGTGTCTGATCTCGCATATGAAATACTTTCTGATGCGGGGTGCGCTCCCGAACGCCTGCCGGACAGATCTGACACATCGGACATATCTGAGATACTGCTTTCCGAGGCGGAAAAATACATCGCGGAAGCGATCGCCCCGGCGGCGGCTTCCGCGCAGATTGACAATGCATACAGGAGTAGGCTCATAGATTACTATCTCAGGTTCCACATTGCCGGGCACACGGCTTTCGATTTCAAGAGCCGCGAGGAGTACGACAACTATCTGAGGATTTTTCCTCCCGTTTCACTCAAAGGGGAGCATATGAGATCGTATGAGGAGCTGGATATAGCGAACTTTCTGTATGCGCTCGGTGTAAAATACGAATACCGCGCGCCCTTCGGGAAGGCTGCAGACCTTCGGGGAGCGCGCACGAGGTACTCGCCGGATTTCACGCTTACCGATAACGGGGTATGCATAAATGTGTATGAGTTTGACGAGTCAGGCAGCGTCGCATACAGCGGCGAGTCGACGCTCACGGACGCCGAGACCGTGTCAAAGAAGTATGCGGAGAGAATAGACGAGATACGCGCCATACACGAGGAAGCCGAAGTGCCTCTGATAGAATGCTACTCACACGAGAAAATGTCCGGCAGCATGCTTTCAAAGCTTCAGGCGGGACTTACGGCCGCGGGCGTCTCATTTAATATCCTGAAGGATTCGGAGCTGTTAGAAGCCATAACGGAACGCGACGGCGATTTCACGCATATACTTGCGGAGGGTCTCAGGGACGGCGCGGAGATAATGCTGGCCTCCGAGATGAGCGAGAATATCCTCCTCGATCTCAGCAGGACCAAGAGCAAGACCGCCTCCGCCCTTTATAAAAGGCACGAGAGGATGATGTCTCTCATAATGCCGTTTTACGAGCATTACATCAAGAGCGTGCCGTGTGACGATTACAGGCTCATTTCACGCGCGACGGATGTGCTCGAGGGGCGCAGGCTGCCCTGCCCTTACAGCCATATCTTCATAGACAACGCCGAAAATATGTGCGCCTGCACGATGAGGCTCGTGAGCGCCGTAACAGATGTGAGCGGCTGCGGCGTGACTGCGGCCGGCTGTCAGTGGACGTCATATACGGGTCACCGCGGCGCCGACTCGGTGTATCTCACCGAATTCGGAAGATTCATGCCCGGTTTCATAGAGGCGGAATGCGCACACGTTTTCGATATGCCCGGAAATATTTTCGGTAAAATGAAGGATTTTGCGGAAAACGGCGGCGGCTATATGGGATATAAGCCCTGCGCCGACGACAGCGACGGACATATTGAAGTGCTTGACGTGGATTACGGCATGAACGTGCGCGAGAAGCTGACCGAACTTACGGAAAGCATCGCCCGCGAAGGCGGCACGTCTTCGATCCTCGTGGTCTGCAGATACGAAAAAGAGCTTGAAATGTACAGAGACATGCTCTCCGGATGTAAGAATGTCACGTGCGCATCCGTTTTCGATGCCCGGGGAAAATACGATGCCGTCATATGGGTCAACATGAAATACTCGGATTTCGGCTTCCCGGACGAAAGAATGTGCTTAAATAACATATCCGCTCTTGCTCTCAGGCGGCCGCTCTCGGCCGTGTTCGATGCGGAGCGCGGCATGCTGTGCAAGGCCATGTCACTCACAAAGGGCAGGTTTATGATCTTACGCGATGAGAATGACCTCTCGCCCTACGCGCGGGAGCTGATACCGGCGGAATGAGCGGACGGGCATAACAGATACAAATAAGAAGCCGCCCTGCGATAAAGGCATTGTTCCGTGTCTTTGCTGCAGGGCGGCGGTGTTGCGTTTTACTATACGTTTTCTATACGTTCATCTATATTCAGTCGCAATTTTTGCAACGGTAGCTTGAACACAGGCTCTCATCCTCGCTTTGAGTACAGCAGCCCTTTTTGGGTGCCACATGGATCTCTGAAAGCGAGCATGCACATTCCGTGTCCATATTATACTTGCAGCTCCTGACGTCACATGAGATAGACTGTCGTCCGGTTTTGCTGTTTTTCCAATCCTTGTTATCCATTGAAAGCGCCTCCTGAAATTAATTAATAAGCGGATACGCTCATATTTTGTGCAGTCGGCGCATTTTTATACATACAACCGCAAATGGATGTTACCGTTGTTATCCGTCCTGACTTCTTGCGGAACAGATTTTTTCCTTTCCTTCTCCGTAATACCATTCGCGCTGAGCAGTATACATTTTTTGATACAATCCGTCCGGAATACGCATAAGCTCATCATGTGAACCCGATTCACATATAGCGCCTTTATCAAACACAATGATCCTGTCCGCTTTTTTTGCAAAGCCCATACGGTGAGATATAAAAAAGACAAGCCTGTTTTCTGCCAGTGATAAAATATATTCGTACATATCAATCTCTGCCATCGGATCCAAAAACGCTGTTGGTTCATCCAAAATCCATACATCGGCAGCGGTATCTGCAAGCATTCGCGCTATGCAAAGTCTCTGCATCTGCCCCTTTGACAACAGAACGCCGTCTTCCAATTGACCGATCTGCGTATTGATCCCCATGGGAAGATTCTTTACAAAATCATACAGATCGACCTTTTGCAATATAGCTTCGATTTCACCGTCATCCATATGCGCGCCGCCTCTTCCGAGTTCAATATTTTCGCGTATTGTCATTTGATAATATTGAAAATCCTGTAATATCGCTGTGATGTGACGAACCGAGGAAGCAAAAGCTCCGTCCTTAACACGCAGAAGATTTAAGATTATGAGCATAAGTGTTGTTTTGCCGCTGCCGTTTGCACCTACAATAGCTATCTTCTCCCCCATTTTAAAGCTTTGTGTTATGTTATTCAAAGCGTTGATCTGCGCCTGCCTGTAGCGGTAGGACAAATCTTTTAGTGAAATGGCGCTACTGTCCGATCGATCAGCACGATCAGGTTCTATGTAACTGTTCATTATCATCATGTAAGTCTTTATCGTTCTCACATACTGTTTTTCTGTAAAAATGTATTGAATCAAACTGCGAAACAGATTAAAAAGCTGAAACATCACTGAAGTAATGAGCGTGAAACGACCTATCGTGTAGCGTCCGTTCACTATGCCGTTTGCTACAAATATCAATGTGCAGAATATTACCGCAAGAAACAGAAGCGATGCTGAAAATTCTGTTGCAAAGGATATCAGATTCATCTTTAATGTGTATTTTCGTTCATTATCGGCATGTTTTTCATATCTTTTTGTAAAAAACGGTAATAGTCTGCCGGTCTGTATCATTTGATGATTAATGCGGTTTGAGAGTATATTTTCAAAATAACTGCATTTACGCTGCTCCGGTACCACATTATTTTGATAATAGGCATCCCACTTCCTAAGACGTTTTCTGCCGGATAACAGATTAAGCAAAAAAGCGGCAATAATAAATAAAACAAATATAACATTGATACGGGCCAGCATTACAGAGTACACTGCCAGAGCTGTGACCAGATTAATAACGGCACATATATGGGCGATCGATGTCGCATATGCGTTGGGCGCATCATTGGCGACCCATATACTTTTATAAAAATCACTGTCCTCAAAACATTCATATGAAATCGCACTAAGCCTGCACAGCAGCTCTTTCTGTTTAATTGTGCTCACCGTTTTTGAAAATCTGCTGCTTACCAGATCAAATATAAAGTTCAAAATGCGAAACATCAGAACTATTCCCAAAAAAACAGTTACTGTTATTAAAACGGTATGATACACACCGCGATCTCCGAAATCGGCATATGCAATGCTGTCGGTAAGATACTCAAAAAGCTTTAACTCCAAAATACCGGACAAAGGAATAATGACAGACAGTACGAAAATGAATACGGTTCTTACCTTGCTTACTGCAAATATTTCTTTAAGCACAGTCCTATGTATCGTGAAATATTCCGCAAGCTTTTCTTTAATATTTTTGCCGTTCATTTTACACCCTCCCACTATTCATACAATTTCTTTTGCTTGTTGAACATTTCCGCATAGAAGCCGTTTTGAGCCAAAAGATCATCATGGGAGCCCTCTTCAACTATCCTGCCCTCTTTCATGATAACTATTCTGTCCGCAAGGCGCGCGAAACCTATACGGTGCGATATGAGCACAGCAGTTTTACCTGACAGTATTTCACGAAAATTCTTTAGTATTTCCACCTCATGTATCGGATCTATCGACGCTGTAGGCTCATCCAAGAGTAAAATTTCAGGAGACCCCATATATGCTGATGCCAAAATAATTCTTTGTGACTCGCCGCCGGACAATTCAACTCCGTCCGGTGAATATTCTTTTCCCAAAATAGTGGCGTCTCCTAACGGAAATTTACCTATGATATTCTGCATACCCGCTTTTTGACAGGCAATTTCAAGCTCGTCATCATCATTCATTTTCTCAATGCAGCCGAGACTGACATTATCGCGTATAGACAGCGAGAATATGGTATATTCCTGCGGCGCTATGCCAAAGTACCTGTATATCGACGCCTTGGGCATGCCGGATATATCATTTCCGTTAAGCTTAACATTGCCGCCGTATTCAGTAAACGCACCGCTAAGCACCTTAGACAGTGTAGTCTTTCCGCTCCCGTTATAGCCTAATATGCTGACTATTTCACCTCTTTTTAAGTGAAGATCAACGCCCTTCAGTGCCTGACGATCGGCGTTCGGATATGTAAACGTGATGTTCTCAAGCTTCATATCTGTAAAATATCTCTCTTCGTCCGGATCCTCATTTGTACTGTTGCGAAGTGCCTCGGCAATCTGCTTTTTATCGATCGGGGCTACTATTTCGTAGTAATCCTTAAAATATTTTGCATCTCCGAATATACCGGAAAATACATTTCCGGTAAGTGAGCGGATACCGCTTACACAAACCTCCGCAAGGCCAAATAACATTACAAATGTTCCGGTGTCGTATTTATTACGCGTTACCCCGAACAAAAGAATGTATATGGAAATAAATCTCAGCAGCACATTTATGATCTCTACGGCATGATTGTATGCAATCTGCTTGTTGTCGATCTTTATTCTTTCATGTATTAATCGCTCGTTATTATATTCCCATTTGCTCATGAAGAATTTAAAGCAATCGTATATCCGCATTTCCTTAGCAGTCCTTTTATCAACAAAAAGACCTGCCAGATATGCTCCTATACGCTCTGCCTTTATCTGTTTTTTGGATGCATTGTAGCTTATATTGGACGTGATGATCGTATGCACTCCCTGGAAGATCATTACTGAAAATGCGTAGGCAATCAGCATAGGCTCATATTTGGCAAAAAGAAGCACCGAGCTGAATACAACGGCAATATTGCTGAATAAAATGGTAATCAGATTAAATATATACGCACTTGCTCTGTTTGTATTTCCGCATACGAAAGAATATTGATTTTGAAAGTCTGTTTCAAAAAAGCGCTCCTGCGTAATTTGAACACTTTTTTTCATGAATATTTTCTGCATAAATACGTCTACCTTCAGCCTGAACAGGTTGTTGGCAAACGCCTCCAGATATCCTTGAAAAATTGACAAAAGCCACACAACAAGATAACAAATAAGGCAGATAAAAAACAGAACACTTATCCTGCCTGCCGCCGCATTCTCTGTTAATTCGTTTATAACATTGCGATTAAGAAAATTCACACCAACCCTTATCAAGCTGGAAAATGAAAATACCAAAACCAGCCCTAAAATATACTTAAAGCAATACCTGAGTACTCTGGTCATGATCCATACAGTCTGTTTCATTTGTTCTTCTCCGACATTCTCATCGTCTCATCAGTATAATACGAGCTTTGTATGCAGTACATTGTTTTGTATATGCCATTATCAAGACCCATAAGATCAGCATGACTGCCTTCTTCTGCCGGCTCACCGTTTTGAAGCACGATTATCTTGTCGGCAAATTTCGTTGTGCTAAGCCTGTGAGATATGAATATCAGAAAATCATCTGCAGCCACGCTGTGTATGAGTTTATTTATTTCATATTCCGCCAGCGGATCAAGGGAAGCTGTCGGCTCGTCAAGTATCATGGAGCCTGCACCTGCTTTTGCAAATGCCCGCGCAATAACAAGACGCTGCTCCTCTCCGCCCGAAAACACAATCCCGTGCGGGTCGAAACGCTTTGTATACGGTGTATCAAGGCCCTCCGGCAGCGCCGATATTTTATCCTTTAATCCTACCTTGTCAAGTATCTTATACAGATCCGCATTCGCACCCGCGCTTGCAGGCGTGTTTCCGAAATATATATTTTCTCCCACCGTAAATGAATATGTCATATAATCCTGAAACACGGGCGCGAAAAGCGCTGTATAATCATCATATCTGTAGTCATGTATGCTGACCCCGTCCAATAATATTTCACCCGATGAGGGTTTATAAAGGCGCAGCAATAATTTCACAAGCGTACTCTTACCGGCTCCGTTGTCGCCTACGATCGCCATTACTTCATTCGTATTTACCGTAAAGGACAAGTTCCTTAGCACATATTCGCTTCGACCCGGATATTTAAAGCTGACATTCCGGAATTCAAGCACATGGAAATGCTTGGGAACTTCCAAATTGCCTTCCGTTCTGTCCGTTTCCGGTATTTCCATATATTTAAGATAATCATC
This sequence comes from uncultured Clostridia bacterium, assembly GCA_947625435.1. Classification (GTDB taxonomy): domain Bacteria; phylum Bacillota; class Clostridia; order UBA1212; family UBA1255; genus Egerieisoma. Next base: position 29,805 of record CANQOI010000019.1, read on the forward strand.
GCAATAATTAACTGCTTTTCGTATATATTCCGCGGCATTGACCATTTGGAAGAAAGCGTCCGTCATCTGCTGAGCCGCGCTTATGAACAGTAAAAAATCCGCGATATGAAGCTTGCCTGCAATATACTGCTTAAGAGCAATTAAATATGTAAACACTGTCCTGACAAGTGTGCACGCCGCGCCTATTGTATTGTCCGTAAAATCAAGCATCGTATTCTTCCTGACTACCTGTAAAATGCTCTTTGTCAGTTCCTTTCTCTTATGCAGGAGAAAGGCGTTTGCGGAATTAAAGGAGGCATCCTTTTGTACATTTTGATCGAACAATGTATCGTCCAGATATTTCTGCCTGTTGCGGTATACGGCATTTTCCGTGTCATTGGCATGCTGCTTCTTTACAATATGCGCATTCATGGCATAATCGAATATGATCGTCGCAAATACAACGGCGGCCACGGCAAAGTGTACCCGTATAAATATAAACAGTGTCGCAGAGATCATTACGACCCTGCTTAAAATTACCCTGAATAAATAATGAACCGTATCACTGCTTTTCCATATACCGTCTGAAGCCGTGTCATATTTATTAATATAGCTGCTTTCCTTGATATCGGCATAATTCATATGCATAGTCTTCCGATTCATATCGAGCTGCATAGTATTTACAAGTCTTATGCCGTGCAGGCACAGGGCCCTTGAAGCATATTCGACTAAAAACGAAAAAATCACTAACAGCAGATTAACCGATGTTACGATTATAAGCGCCTTCTGAGCTTTGCCGCCCCCTGATATTATGCTTAAGATCGCTGCGGGAAACAGCATGGACAGCATGTTCTGTGCCTCCTCCATAAGTCCGGCGGCTATCAGGTACGGTATCTCCGATTTGTTCGTTTTATATGATTTTTTTATTTGAAACAATATACATTTCAATGTTTTATTTTTACGCATACAGCACCGCCTGTTTTGAGAACATTTCAGCATACAGAGCATTTTTCTTCATGAGAGTATCATGGTTTCCGTCCTCTGCTATTTCACCGTTATCAAATACGAGTATCCTGTCGCACAGCCGGCAGCTTGACAGACGGTGTGAAATAAATATTACGGTCTTACCGCTCACAAGCTCATCGAACCGGCGGTATATCTCATATTCATTTTGAGGCGAGAGGGAGGCCGTAGGCTCGTCAAGTATATAAATATCCGAATTGCGCTTAAGCATACGCGCGATCGCAAGCTTCTGTGACTCTCCGCCGGAAAGCTCCGTTCCGTCTTTGTTAAAGCGCTGCGTTATATATGTATCTGCTTTTTCCGGCAGCTTCTCCACCGTACCGCGCAGACCTATTCTGTCAATCCGGCGCTCTGCTTCGGAAATATCGTCATTCGACGGATTTTCCTTAAGTAAAATATTATCCAAAACGGTAAAACCGTATATCTGATAGTTCTGGAGCACAACGGAGAATAGGCGCGCGTATTCCTCGCTGTCCAATGTCTCAATATCAATTCCGTTATATAATATTTTACCCTGCGTAGGCTTATACAGACCCGTCATAAGTGAAATGAAAGTGGTCTTACCGGCGCCGTTCCTGCCGACTATAGACAGCTTCTCGCCTAAGTTTATGCGTACATTTATATTCTTAAGCACATATTCCTCTCTTCCCGGATAGCGGTATGATACATTTACAAATTCTATAATGCCGTTTTCTTTATACTCGGGAGGTTTGATGGTTCCCGTGTTAAGGCTCTTAGTTTCGAGAAAATCCTTTATCTTGGAAAGGCGCACTCCCGACGCAGAACAATTTATCACTCTCGCTACAATGCCGTTCACTGTCTGTGAGAAACGGAATACCGCATTTACGCTCACAGAGAACATACCTACCGTGAGCTTTCCTGCGGCAAATCTGAATATATAGAATGCATAGAAAAATATTGAGAGCAAGCAGTCCGTTATTCTCGCATATTGCTGTGCATTGCTTATGTGCTTAAGATATTTTCTCGTAACCGATATGGACTGCTCAAGCGTTTCGGCATGTCTTTGTGATACGAAGGGCTGGAGATCGAAAATTCTTACCTCTTTTGCATACGGCGGCTTAGGTACTTCATAACTGAAATACCGCATTATTCTGTTGGGCTTGTTTTCCTCCTCCTCGGCATTAATGCTGTTTACCGCGATAAAACGGTTTGCGGCCGCATATATTATTGTGCTTATCACAAAAATAATAATGCACCACCATGGCATGCTCTTTAGTATGTACAAAAGTCCCGCCAGCTCAACTGCCAGAAATACAAATGAAAATATGCTGCTTATAAAGCTTATTGTAAGACAATCGTTTGAGCACATGCGCGCTATCTCAAAGCGCTCAAAAATTTCGGGATTTTCCAGCTGCTCCTGCCTGAGTGATATTGCTTTTTCCACGAGCATTCTGTTAAGCTCTGTCTTAACCTGTTCATTTTGAATGTCGCTCGCTCTTTGAATGAGCGATTTCACAAGAGATAAAGCAAATTGCCATATGGAAAATGCCGCCACTGCGTATATTAAATTGCGGTACATGCGCTCTGCGAGACAGTCTAAAATAAATCCGGGGAAAATAACTATTACAAAGGTATTGACCGTTTCTATTATATAACTGAGAAGCACAAGTAAAATGCTTACTTTACTTAATTTCCACTGCAGCTTTATAAAATATGCATATGACTTAAATACTTTTTTAAATGAGGATTTTTTAATTGACATAAAATCACTTCCGATACTGAATGCTCAGGTCATATTGTGCCGCAGTCCGTTCCTATTCCGCAGGCAATACGACCTGATCGGCAAATGTCTGTGCATTCAATATAGTTTTAATGTAATTGTGTAATCATTTTGGGCTTCAAGAAAGATAATGTCATGCGGCTCAGCTTTATGTATGACTTCGGCCATTTCTATTACATCCTGTTCAAGCAATCCGACATTTGATGTTTTTTTCTGAATCTCACGTGCGGCGAAAACCAAGAAGATTTTTTTACGACGCGTCCCAAAATCCCGTACTGCCTTCTGATACATTTAGTTTCACCGGTAAAAATATATGAACGCCATATAATGAATACCGGAGAACTTCCCGTTTTAGCTCAAATGTGCCTCTTGCTCTTTCAATTTATTGATCTCGCAGGCTGAAAGCTCTGTAAGCTCCGATATTTCTTCGACACTTTTGCCCATCTTGAGCATTTTGAGGGCTATGCTCATTCTGCCTCTGGAGAGTCCTATATTTATGCCCTCGCTTCTGCCTCTGGAGAGCCCTATATTTATGCCTTCGCTCATGCCCTCGCTTCTGCCCTCTTCCTTTGCTTCACTCATATCCAACCTGTATTTAAGTGCCAGCAGCATATCATCGTGCCTCCATTCCGACCTTTTGGTCATTTCAACAGCCTTGTCTATCTCCTTGATGAGCTCTACGTCTGTATTCCGTGCGTCGTATACCGACGTGTTGTTCATATATTTAAGAAGCTCCCGCTGATCGCGGCTTATCTCTCCTATGTGCCCCGTTGTATTGAAAAATATCTTGTAGGCTTCATCATTTAATAAAATATTTTTGTTTTCCCTGCATATGTTCTCAAAGGAGTATCTGTAAAAGCCTTTGCCGAACGGGTCGAATTTGCATATGAATATTATATAGCTTGGCCGGAGCTTTGAAAATTCGTCTCCCTTTTGCAGCTGATTTATATCTATATGAGACTGATACAGTCTCGCTCTCTTGGGCAGGTGCCCGCTCCTTACAGTCTGCATTTCTATATCATATATTGTCTTACCGTCATCAATATATGCGTCGAATCTGACCGACCGTCTTCCTACAAGAGGCGATAAGGTCTTTTGCGTCTCTGAAATGACGCTCTTATCATCATGCTGCTCCTCCGGCTCTGCAACATATTTTATTTTGTATATTTTATGTTCGGGGAAGAGGCAGCTTACAACCCCTTTGCATATTTCCTCATTCTTCATCACATGTGCGAACATGTAATCATCTGTAATATCAATCCTGTCAAGCCATTCCTCATATCCGCTATTATCCTCGCAGGCATAATATTCATATTCGCCTATATGAGGTAAAATGCGGGCGCTCATATACTCTTCTTTTTGTTTGTAAGCCGTTACCATACAGCATCACTCCTTTAAAATCATAATCAAATAAAATTATGCAAAACCAAAGTCCTGCCCGGACATTCGTTTTTTATAATTTACAATTACTATATAAAGGCTGCAAGACACACATTAATAAGTGCGTCAAACCATGGATACTGCATATGCAGAGTATACAACATTTCACAGGATGAGGCAATATACAATTTAAAGCAGTCTGTTCTAAGTCTGCACAAACGCCTCCGGTTCATAATAAAGATCAGCCTGCTTTTCAAATAATTCTGCGTAAAGTCCCCGTTTACTTATCAGTTCTTCGTGCGATCCGTCTTCAACAATCCTGCCATGATCGAGCACGATAATACGATCCGCAAGGCGGGCTGTTGCCATTCTATGCGTGACAAACACAGCGGTCTTATTCTTTGAAAGTATCAAAAACTGCCTGTAAATAAATTCCTCGCTGTATGCATCCAGTGAAGATGTAGGCTCGTCAAGGATCAACAAATTTCCGTTTCTGAAATATGCGCGTGAGAGCGCCAGCCTTTGCCATTCTCCGCCTGACAGCTCGGTGCCGTTTTTATATTGTGTGCCGATCAATTGCTCAAGTCCATTTTCAAATCTGCTTATAATATTTTGAGCACTGCCTTTTTCCGCTGCTTCTGTGATTGCTTTTGAATCATCAATCCTTTCCACGTCTCCGAAGGCAATATTTTCACGCACAGAAAGATAATATCTGCAAAAATCCTGCGGAACAATTGAAATGCCGCGTCGGTATACATCTATATTGATGTCTGAAATTTTGCAATCTCCTACATACAAGCTTCCCGATATTGGCATATTGATCCCTGAAAGAAGCCGTACGAGCGTACTTTTCCCGGCTCCGTTTTCTCCCACTATAGCAAGCTTTTCACCGGGGTGCAGCGTAAAATCAATATGTGAGAGAATATCACCTGTTTCTTCCTTATATTTAAAGCATACATCTTTAAATGTTATAGGCGCTTCCGCATTTATCTCTATACCTTCTTTTGTTTCCTCTTCCGCATTCATAAGCGTCAGATACTTATCCGCCATTATGTATTGCAGTTTTTTATTGCCTATTTTTGCCACAAAAAGATTAAAATACTGTATCAGATTCCCGCTCGCCGTATAAAACGCTGCAAATCCTCCGGCTGTCAGTTGTCCCTTTATGATAAGATAAAATCCAAAGCCAAGTACCGAAAAACTGATCAGATCCTTTATCATCGATACAATGATCTCAATTCCGGTAATTTTAAAATTAAACCTTTCTGTTCTGTTGAAATTTTCGGTCGCCTTCTCCTTATAGAGACGGGAGAAGAAAGGCATCACGCCCAATATTTTCATATCCTTTACGATATCCTTCTGAAAAAGAAGACCACGGTAATATTCTTCTCTTCTTTCCGCCTCTGTCATATCAAGCTGAAACGCTGCACGTTTATTTATCAGCTTTTGGTTTACAATGATAGTTATGACAAGATTTACGAGCGACAGCAAAGCCATATAAATGCTGTATTGAAAAAAAACGACCGCCACGAACAGAAATTTCAGAAAGAAATATGCCATATATACATGCTGATAAAAATAATCAAGCAGAAAGCCCCCGTTTACAGACATTGCCTGACTGATCAGGTTCCGGTTATCGTTGTTCTCAATATATGATACCGGTAGACGAATTACTTTTTTTATGGTATTTTCTGAAATCTTAAGCTGAATTTTATACTCGATTCTTGACGATACGATCCGGGTAAGAGCATATGTTATCTGAGGCAACAGATACATCGATGCTCCGTAAACAATAATAAAATAAAAAAACCGCATATCTCCGTACCGCAGTAAATGTGCATCATCTATTGCCATTGCGAGAAATTTAGCACCCACTGCATCCAGGCACGATGAAAAAACGGTAATCAATAAGTAAATAAAGACTCCGAGCGGCGCTGTTTTGAATATAAGCTTAAATATATATGCCGTAACATTATTTCTGTGCTTTTTCGTTTTCATAATACCACTGTCCCTGTGTTCTGAACATTGTCGCATATTTGCCGTCAGCATTCATTAATTCTTCGTGCGTGCCCATTTCGCAGATACGCCCACCTTCCATATAAAGAATTCTGTCCACATTTTTCAGAGCGCCTAAACGGTGCGATATGATCACGGCTGTTTTACCCTTGCTTTCACGGAAAAACATTTGAAACAGCCTTTGCTCCGTATCGGGCGAAAGATTCGCGGAAGGTTCATCCAGAATAAAAATCTCAGCACTCCCGGCAAAGCATCTCAGTATATTGATTTTCTGCCATTCTCCTCCCGACGGCTCAATCTTTCCAAACTGAAGCCCCAATAGTTCTTTTTCCTGTGCCGGATATTTTTTGACTGCGTCATAAAGGTCGATTTCCTTTACAAGTCTGTCTAAATCATTATTTTTCTCTCTTCCCAAAAGAATATTATCCTCAAAAGATAATTCAAATCTATGATTTTTCTGACTTACAAAAGCTATCTTCTTTTGTATTTCACTTTTTAATATATCCTTATAATCAATACCGTCTATCAATATTCTCCCGTCCGTAGGCATATAAGAGCCCATAAGCAAATAAGCAAGCGTGGTCTTACCTGCGCCGTTTTCACCTACTAATGCAACCTTCTCGCCCTGAAATATGGAAAGATTCAGATTTTTAAGAACATCACGTTCAGAGCCGGGATATCGGAACGACACATTTTCAAAACGGATTTCTTTCCGGAATGGCTGCTCCAGACTGCGTCCGACCTGTGTATTTTCACTGTTTATCTGATCCTGATATTCAAACAGATCCGACAGATCACTATATTGAGCTTTCAGAGAGCGGCTCATTTCACCAAGGCTTGACGTTGCAAATCTCAGATCCGGAAGATATGCGGCAATGGCTGTAATGATTCCTACAGACATAACGCCTGCTTTGATCCCGATCCCCGCGCTTATCAGAAACAGCAGCATGATCGAATTTATAGCTATTTCGTAAAGGCTCTTAACACAAGCATTTTTTTGTGCAAGCCGCAGTTTCGGTTCTCTGAGCTCATTTGTGAGCAATTTCCACCGTTTTAAAAGATAATGATCATATTGATATATCCTAAGCTCTTTTGCATATTCATTATTGTAAAAAATGCTATTTATATTTGAAAGCTGCCTTTCTTTATCAAAAAGCTTTATATTCAGTGAATATTCTTTTTCTCCCATAAAAGACAGCATAACAACATATACTGTCAGCATCGCCGCAAATGCGATCGTGCATATTATATTTTTTGTGCCGATATAAATAAAAAATACAATGATACTGAGTACTGACTGAACAATATTCGTTGTTATGTTAAACAATCTGAAGGGCGACCACACACTGTTTCCCAATATATAATCAATCCGTTTTTGATGAGCTTCAAGATCAAGATACTCCGATGAGACCCTGGATATAAGATCTGAAAGCATCAATTGAGATTTAACATACATCCTTTTAAAGAATTTGTTATTCATGTAATTTGAAAAAACTCCATACAGCTCCAGTAAAAGGGTGCAGAGCATGATAGTGACAAGACATGCCAATGCTTTTTTCAGAGATGAATCTGTAGCCGTGAGAATATTATCTGTAAACGCCGATACAAGCGCAGCACTGAACACAGGGTATGCGCCGTATACTATCTTTGTCAATATGATAACGCATACACCGGATGGGTATGCCGTCCATATATATCGGTATGCTTTCCCTGTCAGAGAAGCTTTGTCCTTCAGGGCTTTAAATAAATTCTGATCTTTTGTTTTATCCATTACTCTTTATCTCCGGAAAAGTATCCTACGCACCGTCACACAATTTGTCTGTCATTTTATCATCCTCCGCTGTAAATCGATTTTATACTGTCAAAGAAATAATATTTCACAACCTTTATGCTGTATTATACGTTAATAAACTATCGCTTGCAATTTTATTCTTGTCGCCTGCATCTTGTTAACGACCTCCTGAGAATTATTTACGCCGCTTAGCAGGAGGCATTACAAAACGGCAGCTTCGTTTATCAGAATAAGATCGGGATTCTCCGGGTTCAGATCAAGCAGTCGATCCTTGAAGCCGCTTTTTGAAAACACGCCGTAGAGAATTTTATAATCCGGAAAGGCTTTTTGGAGATCTTTAGATTGCTCGGCTTTCTTTCGCAGATCGAAGTAAACGTCGGCGTCAATTGGCTTTTGGTGATATTTGCA
>CANQOI010000020.1 GCA_947625435.1 uncultured Clostridia bacterium
CAATCTCCCGGTGTGCTGAAGTCATATTTGACATCCCAACCGGACTTTACGATCTCCTCTGTTCCGTTGTCGTACACAAGTTTAAGCTCCATGCCCGCGTCTTCAAACTTAGTACCCTCTATGTACTCCATCTTGTTCGGGTTTTTGTTTACGGATATCGATACCAAGGACTTTTCGCGCACAGACACATCAAACGAAGCCGAAAGGCCTTTATATTTTACAGTTATACTGTGCAGGCCGGGTTTCGAAAAATCGTCCGGTATCTCTATCGTATAATCGCCTGCCGCAACAGGTTCCTCAGAGCCGTCGCTGTATACCGCCGTCACCTCAAGACCCGCCGTCTCAAGCTCCTGTCCTTCAATATATTCAGTCTTGTCGGGCTCCTTGCTGATCTCTATCGCCGTGAGCCTGATATACGGCAGATCGATGCTCTCTTCCCACGTCTCAGGCTCGGTGAAATGCTCCGGATCGCCCTTCTCGCTCACAGTAACAGTAAGCTTTGCCGTCCGCTCCTCTTTCGTCAGTTCATATGTAAAAGTAATGCGCACGGACGGTTTTTCTATCTCATCCGCATCCGCAAAAGCGATCGTTATAATTCCGTTTTCCTCGTCTACGGTATATGAATTATACAGCATCGATGCCGAAAGGCTCTTATACTTAAGCGTATCTGCATCATATTTTACCGACACAAGACCGTTCGTCGTATTTTCACACGTGAAATCATATGTGACCGTCTTCTCATCCTCATTTATTTCAAAGTCGGTATCATCTGCATTCATATTGATCTCGGAAGAAGAACCGGCCGCATTCACGGGGAGTCCCTCATAATCCGAATAGTCATATTGATACAGAATTCCGACCTGGCGCACGTCATCGTCAAATTCGCGCGTCATTACAAGTGAATGATTTGCAGGATTTATAATCTGAAGCTTAGCGGGATTCTTTCCTATTTTGCTGACAAGTACGAGCATGCCTGATTCGCTGTCATAAATCATTGACGATGTTGCATCGGATTGCATATTGCTGACGCCGGGCAGACTTACATTAGGCACATTTCCAATATATTTCGTATATGTCGTTTCACTCAAGAAATATTTGCCGTTGCTTAATACGGTGCCTTCATAGCAGTAGAATTCATATAGGTCTCCGCTTTCGTTGATTATATAATATACGTCTGCTTCGCGTTTTGTGCCCGGGCTTAAAGGATCGTCGAAATCATCCGTAAAGCCCTTGTATGCTATGCCGCCCATTGTTCCGACATTTGCATAACCTGTACTCAGGTGAACGGTCACTGTCTCAAAGCCTACCGGCGGATTGCTGGTCAGCCTTGAACCAAAGAACATATTTCTGTCGCCGACAATGGTCATATAACCGAAATTGGTAAAGTGTCCCGTCGATCTTCCGGGAGCAGCGTCAGCATGTAAGTTTTGGCTGTCAATTGCAGCTTCAAGCGGATGTTCGCTGAAGTCCTTGGGATCGACTTTGTATCCCCAGACTCCTCCGAACAGATACAGCATATCGCCGGCACCGTTCATTGTGCCCACTGTATACGCGTGCTGCGTAGCAGCAAGGCGTTTGCGCTCGTTAGGCGCGGCAGTATTAAAGTTTTCCCAATAATATACGCTGTTGCCCTCGCGGAACAGAGCCGTAACGTTTATGCTCGGAGCCGGCGTAATGTGAACATCAAACTTTGCTGTGAGTGTGTCGCCGTTTTTGGTCGCGTAGCTCGCCGTGATCGCGGCGTCTCCTGCCTTAACGGCAGTGAGTTTTCCGTCCTTGTCAACCTTAAGCGTATTTTCATCGTCCGTATCCCATTTTACGCCGTTGCTCACAAATTCGGCGTTCCAGGGAGTGACCGCAGCCGAAAGCTGTAAAATGTCTCCCTGCATCATTTCACTTCTTGCGCCGAGTATATTGAGCTTTTCGGGCGCGGGTGTTTCGCCTTCGTTTATTATGCCGAGTGTCGGCATGGCAGGCAGATTCACGAGTCCGCGCACTGCTTCGTAAAGAAACGATGCCGTATAATTAAATCCAGAATTGGATTTGTATATCGTACTTGTGCCCTTTTCGAAATCCATGTTGTAAATAACATACATGTAGTTATCCATGCTCGGAGTATCGAGCTCCTGCGCGCACGCGGCATACAGCGTATCGTAATTCTTATCCTTCCAGCTGAGGCTTATATATTTTGCCGCCACATTCTTTTTAGAAACTATGTCTACGATTTCACACTTTTGAGCGGCGGGCTCGCCGTCTTCGGATATCTCCCACGTCAGGATCGCGTTCTTGCCGAGAGCTTCATCGTAGTGTGTGGAAAATGCTTTTCCCTTATCGTTTATGGCAAGACCGTAAAGCTCGGCGTCATGTCCGTCTATTGTTACTTTTTGTACCGGCTCCGCACCGCCGTACATGGGATCGATCTTCCAAAGTGTGTCTGTGCCGTCCGTTGCATAGAGCATGTTGTCGCCCGGATTGAATGCAAGATCGCGCACTGTCTTCATTCCGCTCTGCGAAAGGTCACATATGAAACGCTTTGCATTCACATCGTCTATCGGCGCGGCGCAGAGGCTGCCGTCTTCAAATGCCTGCCATATGTAACCGTCCGCGGCGTCAGCACCCGCAAGAAGAGCCGAATCATCCGCACATGTGAAAACGAACATATTTCCGAGCTTATTTGTGTCAAAAGAGAATCTGTCCGGCTTCAGCGCTATCCAGTCTCCGCGGTTTATGGGCGAACTGTTGCGATATGAGCGCACGTATGCGATCGCTCTATCTGTTATATCCTGCTTCTGTCCGTATGTGAAACGGTACATGCTCCTGTTGCCCGCATAGTCTCCGAGCACGATACTGTATGTTCCGCCTTCGGTAAACGTGCTTGTATTAAAATTGTATGTGACTGTCTTAGCGGCATTGGCTCCGTCGGGTACATAACTTCCGTATGACACGGTGCAGTTTCCGCTGTAGAGCCCTATATATGCCACATTCTCCGCATCCTCGGCGGTAATGCTTATTTTCTTTTCGTAATCGAGCTTTTTGACCTCTTTTACCGTAGGAGCCGTGCTGTCGAGAGTGACTGTCGTTGTGAGATATGCGCCCTCTCCGAGCACATCGTTTTCTATGAGCTCCTTCATTCTCTTTTGTGTGATCTGCTTGCCCGGTGTTTCCTCGTAATATTCGGGCACGGCAACGGCGCCCAGCTCGATCCTGTCGCCCTCTTTTATGTTCGAGTCCTTAAGCATCTTCTTAAGCGAGTTGCGTACCGCCAGATCGAAAACATTGTTGCTCCATCCACCGTTCTGTTCTCCCGCAGGATGCGGAAATGCGCACGTCTGATGTAAATACAATGAGTCTATATGCTCAACATGGCGATTGCCGTTCTCATCTACCGTCATTATCACAAAGCATACTGCGCCCGCAGGACGTATGAGAGTGAGATAAACGTCGCGTATCGTGTTGTTTATGCTGAGTGCGAGCTTGTCAAGAGGAATGCGGCTGTTGCTGCTGTACGGATTTACCGTCTGCTTTAGCACGTTTCCGTTCTCATCCTCATATGTCATATAATTTATATTGTAGACATCTGCAGGATTCTTCGTATAAGGAACTCTGTCATTTGTGTCGTTTGAGCTTTCTATGAATGTGTTGCGGTCAAACATTGAAGGATCCGACCAGTTGCCGCAGAAGCCTATTATCGGAATAGTGTGTGTAACATCCGCATCCGCTTCTTCCTCGCCCATATCTACGGGCATCACGTATGTAAAGCCTTCCAGATACGCTCCCTTGGGATATTTTGCTTTAACATCTTCCGTAACCTTTATAGTTACGTCAACGGTCACGCTTTCGTTCGCATTCACCGTGAGCGCATACGTTTTGACAGCATTCAGTATCATATGCGCGTCATATGTAGTCTTATTTCCGTCCTTGTCAACGTCCGCCGCTTCAAGGTCAAGATCATTTCCGTCATTTTTACCGGAAATGTAATCGAGCAGCGCCTGCGCATCGGCCGCATCGGTCTTACCGTTTTTGTCCACGTCGGCTTTTATGTCGGAGTTAAAATCAAGCGTTTTACCGTCTGCTTCATATGTTACCGTGCCCAAAAGCGTGCGCGTGCTGTCTGAGAGATAATCGATCCCGTTCTCGCTTACGATATCCTCAGTGAAAAGATCTGTCCTGAATACGTAGCTCCTGTCCGTGTCGCTCACATTGTGAAGCGTGAATGTGTAGTGAAATGTATTTGTGCCGTTCGGGCAGTCGCCCACCTCCGCCTTAACGCGTCCGCGGCTCTGTCCCTCTACCTCTATAAAAGATTTTGCATGAACTGCGCGCTCTGTATTGAGAAGGCCTGCGCCCTGGCGCAGCAGCGAATAATATTTGCCGTCCGGGTCGATCATGGGTTCGGCGGTGGACATCAGGAGCCCTCCTATTATCATGCCCTTGTTGAGATCCTTATTTTGCGATATCGCGCGGTCTAAAAATGTATTGCTCCCGAACACGTCCAGCTCTGTGCGCAGATATTCTGCTATGACAGCCGCCGCGCCAGCCACATCGGGCGATGCCATTGAGGTGCCCGACAGCTCTGTGTACCCGTTTTTCGTGTCGCCGTTGACTGAATTAACATGTGTTCCGCATGCCGTTATCTCAGGCTGCAGCATAAGGCTGCTCGGTATGCCGTACGCGCTGCTCTTATTTATCGTGGGATGCGAGCCGTCCTTGCCGTTGCCGTCCGCCCAGGCAACGCCCATGAAGTCCGCAAATGACGAAGGAGGCGTGCAGAGCGACATACTGACATCGTCCGCGTATAGCTTGTTCGGCCTGCCGTTTTTATTCTCGCTCATCCATGCGCCGTCATTTCCGACAGCACCCATTATCACAATGCCTTCAGCCGCGAGCTTCTTAAATACGTCTCCGAAAACGCTGTCCGAGCAGGAAAATCCTACTTCCGCCGTTCCGAGAGACAGGTTCAGCACGTCCGCTCCGAGAATGAGCGCATCTTCGATCGCCGTCGCTATAACGGCGTCGGTACATAACGCACTGCCGAACACTTTAAGATTGAGTATCTGCGCATCGGGAGCGGTTCCTACCATGCCTCCCGCAGCCTCAGCCTCTGTAAATGTACCGTTTTCCCCCGGAATGTAAGCGTTGGCCGCCGCGATACCCGATACGTGGGAGCCGTGGATGCCCGCGCTTCCGTTCCGTGTGAACATGTCGTAATCGGCATAATTATATGCAAACGGTATCTTTTCGTTAAGATAAAGTCTCCCGGCGTCCAGATGCCCCGGTAAAACGTGAAGACGGCCTGTATTCATTGCGTTTAAAACATCGTCCTGCGTCATGAGGCCCAATTCTTTTTTATATTCCTCAAGCTCCCCGTCATCGACCGTTCCGTTATTGTCTCTGTCGGGAGCGGACTGCCTTAATGAGTGATCGAGTGCGGCGGCGTCAAATGACTGGTGTTCATCGTTCATGCCCGAGTCTATGACGGCTATCTTTGAACCCGCCCCTGTGTATTCTGTCAGCAGCTTTTCGATCTCGGCGGCTCCGTCACCCGTTTGCCCCTCGCTCTCCAAAGGCTCATAAATGTTTTCGATGAGGACGTCTTTAACGCCCTTGACATTCTTTATATCTTCTATCTGCGAATATTTTATATCCGCCGAAACAAAGTTCGCTATGAGCGTGAGATTTGCAAAAACATCCAGCTTCCTGCCCTTCAGGACATCTGTTTCTATTCTGTCAACGACCGCTTCCTGCCTGCCGAGCAGCTCCGCCTGATAAGCAGCTGCCGCTCTGTCCGTTCCGATCGTCGCTATTGAAAATCCCTTGTCTATCGCAGGAGCGTCTTCCATAACGATCGCCACGCGCACGATATCGTCCGGCGCGTATTTCTGCCCGGTCGTGTCGCCGTCCTGTACAAACAGCTCCGGCAGCCGCGGGTCTACGGCAGGCTCAACCTCAGTAAAACTTATACTGCCGTCCTCAGCCGGATATATATCTTTGTTCAATGATAAAACGGCTGTCGGCAGACTCCCTGCCAGAAGAGCGACCGCTAACAGAAATGACAGAGCAGTCTTCAAATGTTTCATACAAAAATCCCCCTCTTAACTTGTTTGACGAACTCATTTTTTTATATTGCCTGACATACCTGCAGATTGTATCACCATTTTACCGATAATTCAATGCGTACCTTATTCAAAAATCACTGCCTCGGCTCTTGAGCCGAACCTTATCGGCATGGCGGAGCACCCTATGCCCGACGTGATATACAGCCTGTTGCCGCCGTATTCATGCATGCCGTAGAATATGTTCTTTTTCGGAAGTATGTCTTTCTTAAGTAATCTGAATTCAATATTGAATGGAACCCTTACCTGGCCTCCGTGCGTGTGTCCCGCAAGGATCAAGGTGAGCGCCGAAAGATCGGGCATATCTATGACGATATCCGGGTTGTGCGTGAGCAGTATATATTTATATCCGTTTTCCTCGGCTTCCTCATTCCATTTTACCGCACATCCGACATAATCGTCGTCGTTCGATCTCAGATCTCCCAGCCCGCCTATCAGTACGTCTTTATAAACGACTCTTTCGTTCTCGAGCACGCGCACATTCGGTGAAATGCTCTCGAGCACACTTATATACTTTTCTTTTGTGCATTTTCCCGATTCAAATATGCGGCAGTCATGATTCCCCAGTGTGATAAATACCGGGCATGCCGCTTTATAGGCGAGCAGATCTATAAATGAAGTTACTCTTTCAAAATATTTCAGATCGGAACACAGATCGCCCGTTATCGCGATGACATCGGGAGACCGCGCGCATATTTCATTTACTATCAGTGAAGGCTTGATAAGCACCGTATCAAAATGCAGGTCGGATATGAGCGCCACCCGTATGCCGATCCCGGCCTCTATACATTTTACCGAGAGTTTTTTTGCCCGTATATTCATCAATATACAGGCTATCATGAAAAGTGTAATCATATATCACGTTTGCGTTTGTTCGAAAGCCGTTTTTTGAGCGCGGCAAATGATATATCCTTCTTGAATATCACGAGTCCTACAAGTCCTATCACGCCGTATACTATCGAAAGAACAGCCAGCACATACATTACGTCGACCGCGTATGTTATAAGGTCGAACCACCTGAATCTGCCTGACCCGGATGCGTCGATATCCTCCACCTGTACTATCCCTATGGACGCGGTGCTGACTTCATCGGCAGACGGTTCGGGTGCGACCGTTTGCTCGTTTTCGTGTGAGCCGTCAAGAGGCGGTACGGTAAAATCGGGCAGGAACTCCAGCGGCGGTGTTTCTGTGGGAACAGGCGTGGGCGTTATTTCCGGTGTGGCTGTTATGATCTCTGTGGGGCGCTCTGTGGGAGTGGGAGTCGGCGTCGGCGTCGGGCTCGGCGTTTCCGGGGCCTGAGAAGGAGTCTGTTCTTCCGGCATCGTCTCGGAAGGCGTTTCCTCCGGTGTCACATCCGGTGTGACCGCGGGATCCTCTGTCATGTCGGGGCCGGGGTCTCCGTCCGTAGGCACTGATGTTTCATACGGGGAGGGCGCCGTCTCCGTTATCTCGGGCGCAGGTGCATCCTCTGACGGCGCAGCGCCGGAGATAGCCGGAGCCGCGGCAAACTGCAATAGCAGGAGCACAAAAACTCCTGCGGCAGACAGCAGTAATTTTTCTCTTATTTTCTTTTTTGTGCTCTTATCGTCACTGTGCATGATCTCTGTCCGTGTACACCTATTCGCCTATGACTTTCGGTCCTCTTTTAACCCGTTTCGTTTTGTATTTGCCCCACATTACGTAGCCTATCCCCATGCCGGCTCCTATTCCGGCCGCAAGCGCTGTCAGCAGCCATAAAACAAAAGCTCCCGGTGAAATTATCTCGTTTTCGTCTCTGCCCGTATCTGCCCCCGCCGTGGGTATGCCGGAGGCCGTTGCGCCCGCATTTTCTCCGGGCTGCTCGGGAGATGCCTCCGTATCGCCTTCACCGGGCGTTGTTTCTCCGCCGCCGGGCACTCCCGTGAAAACAAATACGCCCATTTTATCTGTGCTGAATGTTATATATCCGTCAGCTTCCTCTGCCTCTATCTTTGTCACCGCTTCCGGCGCTTCCGTTCTGAAAACGCTTATGCTTTCGTAATCTGAAAATTCTTCCGTTATCTCAACATAAATGTTTATTTTTTTCGTAAGCTCGGTATCTCGGCCGTTCTTCTGTAAGGTAAGCCTTGCCGCGGCAAATATATCCTGCTCTCGCTCCGCGCTGCGCACCGCGTTTACGATCGCTTCGAATTCACTGCTTTTTGTCATATCTTCGGCGTTTATCGAGACATTTTCCTCGAAGATGCTGTTATCCGAATACGATGCTTTTATTTTGAGATATCCCGTAGAACCTATCTCATCCCTCACCGGCGTCGGAGTCGGTGTTTCCGGCGCGGTTGTTTCCGCAGTGACGGGAGAGGTCGGAGCCGCAGCGGTATCCGGTCCCTGCGCATAGTACGGACCGCCGCCTGTATCATTAAGACACAACACTGTTATTAACATGATCATACAGGCGGCCAAAGCCCGTTTATATCTCACCATACATTTATATTGAAGCCTTAAAAGCCGGCGCGGGTATATTCTCGCTGTTTATGAGGTTCGCGCCCGCCTTGTCAGGCAGCACCTGCACTGCATAACAAACATATTCCGCAGCTTTGTCCGTTATTACTTTAACGGTGTTCCTGCCTGTTATGCTCGCCTTTGCATCTGTAAGTTCTCCGTTTGCCTCAAGCTGGAAGCCCTTAAGCTCCGAACCTTCGCTGAGTCTGAGTCCGTCGCCCACATATCTGAATACTATATTAACGCAGCCGTCCTCTTTGTACACCTTGTCGACGCACGGGCACGACGAATATTCTATATCGGCGAGCTTGTATTCCTCGCTGAGTACGAGCTTCGCTATTCTTTCTCCGGGCAGCTTTTTATAATACGGATGCGCGAAGTCCGGATCCTCATCCTTCTTTCCGCAGTCATATGAAGGCACGATATAGTAATCCGGTATCGTATTTACCGCGTCATACTGTACGGCTCTTATCTCGCCTATCGTGGGCCAGCTCGTTTTGCTCTCTTCTCCGTGAGACGACAGCTGTACATTGTAAAATTTAAACGGTATCCCCCACACATTTCTTAAATCCTTCACAAGCTCATCCAGATTGCGTCCGTAATCCGGCGTTGCCGTAGGCCAGCACTCGCTTTCTCCCTGATAATATATCATGGCGCGTATGGGCATCCTTATGAACGGATTTATAAGATTGTTGTAATAACCCGATGCTCCCACGGTAGCCGATTGCGAATATCCCAGTCTCTTTGATGTTTCGCCGCTCATGAGCTCTATTATCTGGCTTCCGCCTGCGGCTCCCATGATGAGTCCTATGGGAAGCTCCGGCAGCTTATCCGCTATCACCCTTCCGAAAAAGTATCCTATGGCCGAAAATTCGTATATTGCCGCATCATCGACAGCCTTTTTCCAGTGCCATTCCGGATTTACGACATCCTTCTGAGGCACCGGCCACAATTCTTTTCTTTCTATTATATACGGTATCGACTGTGTGAACAAACGCACATTTTCTCTGTAAAGATCCGATCTTTCTTCAGGATATGCATTTATACATGAACCGATCGCCATTTCCGCGTTGGACTGGCCGGTTATAAAGTAAACATCTCCTATTAAAACATTGTCGAAAACGACCGGATCAAGTCCGTCTGCACATATCTTGAGTATCTGAGAAGAATTGACCGTATCTCTCGCCGAAAATTCAAGCGTCCATTCACCCGACTCATCAACCCGGGCGCATGCCGATTCACCCATGAATTCCCCGGATACCGACGTTATGCCTTCATCGGCCGTTCCCCATACCTTTATCGGCGCATTTCTCTGTAATACCATGTTTGAAGAAAAAGCGCGCGATACTTTGATTGTTTGTGTCCCTGCATTGCTCATTTTTGACCGCATCTCCATTCTGTCTATAAAAATGGACGCAGCTTTGATTTTTTAGATCGTCTGCCGCGTCATATTACTCATATTCCGGTTATATTTATTTCTTTTTCTTTTTGATCACTATCACAACTACAACGGCAGCCACGATAACAACGGCAGCCGCCGCTATTATGATCCACAGCACCGTATTGCCTCCCGAAGTATCGGCAGCCGTGTCTTTTGTTGGTGCCGGTGACGGTGTTACGGTCACTTTCGGGGTAGGTGTAACACTTGCGGTATTCTCTGCCGGCTTTTCCGTAGGAGCTTCCGTCGGTGCCTCTGTAGGCTCCGCTGTCGGTTCGGCGGTAGGCTCCTCCGTGGGTTTTTCCGTGGGCTGCTCTTCCGCTTCATCCGTTATCTCGAAATCAAACTCCGCGGACCGCTCGTCGTAGGCCGTATCCGGATCGTCTCCTCCGAGAATGAGTGCGAAATATTCGCCCTCCTGAAGCGCGCCGCCTACCGTACCGCCTTCAAGCTCCGCAGGACGGTTGTCGGAACGTACCGTGATCCCCTCATTTGTACCGGGATATGTCACGGAAACGGTCTGATCCTCTCCTACAGGCAGATACCACCACAAAAGAGATGTCACTCCGCCGGCCGTTGCGTCATATGTCTCTCCGGAGCGATATATTCCCACCCAGTCATTCTGCGTAAAAGTTCCGACGGCAGTGACTGTTATCGTTCCGTCTTTATTTACAGTCACCGACACCGTAGGATCGTCGGCCGCAAAAGATGACAACATGCCGCAGGCCGAAAACGCCAAAACAAATACCAAAACCGCTATTACAAATCTTCTCTTCATAACGTTGCCTCCGTTATCGCATTATATGCCGTAATCCTGAAATACTTCGCTGCTGAGATCCGATATAAGATCTTCCTTGCGGCTTCCCAGATTATATTTGGAGCCGGAATCGTTTACCTTCTGCTCTATCTCTTCTTTTGCCTTATCTGCGAGATATTGTGTTTTAATTTTGTCTTTTATGCTGTCGGCAGCGCCCTCAGATGACTCGGTAGAGTTGTCAAAATCCGTTATGGATTCGGCGCGTACAACGTAGATCGCATCGTCCGTTTCTATTATCTCAAGATCGGTCATGACCGAAGCTTCCTCGGTGTCTTCACCCTCATCCGCATCCTCATCTGCGTCTTCGTCATTTCCTGCCTTGTCTTCTTCGTCCTTGTCTTCGCTGTCAGTCGACTTGGCGCCGTCCTCCGCCGTTTCACCGGTCTTGACTATCTTCGTGCGGTCCTCGTTCCACTGCATGGAAAGAGCATATTCCGTTATCTCGTCTACCGCGCTCTTATTCAGCTCGTTTATCTGCTCGAGACCGCCCGTTTTGCTCGAGTTGTCATCATCCGAAGCCGCCTTTATATAATTCTCGAACGTCAGGTTCTTCTGATCGATCTCCGTTTTGTCTTCATCCTTGTATGTCGACATGAGCTTGCCGCTGTTATAGGTATCTCTTATTTCCTCGGCTTTCTTCAGAGCCGCTTCCTTTGCGGCCTCATATTTGGACATATCCTCGTTCTCGCCGGTGGGCTTTTTCTCGTCGATATCTATTTTGAAGCTCCTAACGCCTACCGTTCTGTATTCGTCGGGCTTCTCATCGTATATGGCTCTCAGGACTTCATCCGACGTATCGTATGCCTTCTTGAGCTCATCCTTGTAGCTCTCCACGGTCGCCTGCATGATCACGAAATCCTTATAATCCGAACGTGACATGCCGGCAAAGAGATAACTCGTTATCTGCTCTTTCGATATTCCGCTGTTTAAATATGTCGTATATGTCGAATCTATATTGTCTTTTATCTCATCTTCCCTGTCGCCCGATATCTTAAATCCGGCGTCAACGGCGAGCCTGTACTGAGCTTTGAACTGACGGGCATCCTCCAGCGCGTCCTCTATGCATTTATTCTTTCTGTCCTCTGTCCAGAAGGCTTTGAAAACCTCATATTTCTCCGAGTCCGTCATATCGTCGTAGCCTTCGGGCTCTTCAAAATTCTCCTGCTGCTCCGTATATACGGCATTCTGCAGGAAATAAGTATATTCATGGTCATATATCTTAAGTCCGTCGACCTTCGCCACATAACTCTTCGTATAAGTAAGAATGACTACTATCGCCACAACGATCGCAACAAATGCGGCAAGTCCGCCCGCGATCCATTTAATTATCTTGGTATCGTAGCTTTTTTTGTTCTTCTTAACTCCGAGTTTTTTGTTAGTTGTTTTCCTGGCCATTATCAATTACAGCTCCTTAGTATATCTATTGTATCTTTCAACAGCTAAAACCGCTTGTGCCATTATATATTCCATTCTTATTTTTTGCAACGGTAAATTGCAAAAACTGCTCCGAAAAGTACCTCGACAGTTCGAGAACGCCGTCAAGCCCGGTCTTTCCCGCACGGCCGTAAACAAGATACGGCTCCTTCGCCGCCGTAAAACGCAATCCTTCGGGCTTTTTAAGCGAGGCATAAAAGATCACCGCCGCATGATCGATCATGAACTGTACCGTGTCTTTTTTCTGTATGACCGAATTTATGCCGCATTTCGAGCATTCATATCTTATTCTCGATATTTTAATGAGATTGTTCACGCTCTCGGGGACCGTGCCGTATCTGTCGATGAGCTCATCCGTCATCTCGAGCGCGTCGTTTTCGGTCTCAATGCGCGATATCTTCTTATATATGTCAAATCTCGCTTCCTCATTTTCTATATAATCCGGATCGATGTACCCGTTCACATTAAAGTCAACGCTCACCTGCTTCTTTTCCTCCGGCATTTTACCGGACTCCTCGGAAACGACCTCCGAAAGGAGCCTGCAATATGTGTCGTAGCCTACTGTCGCCAGCTGTCCGTGCTGCTTTTCGCCGAGTACGCTGCCGGCGCCCCGTATTTCGAGGTCCCGCAGAGCGATCTTGAAGCCCGAACCGAATTCCGTGAAATCTCTTATCGTGCGCAGCCTTTTTTCGGCGGTCTCATTAAGTGTCTTATCCTTTTTATATGTGATGTACGCATATGCGGTCTTTGAGGATCTGCCCACTCTGCCGCGTATCTGGTACAGCTGCGCCAGTCCCATATGATCGCTCTCTTCTATTATGACGGTGTTCACGTTGGGCATATCCAGGCCGGATTCGATTATAGTCGTGCAGAGTAAAATGTCATATTCCCTCTTGTAAAACGCGTCCATCACGTCTTCCAGTTCACGCTCTCCCATCTGTCCGTGTCCCACTGCTATCCGGGCCTCGGGCACGAGCTCGCTCAGCTGCCTGCGTTTTTCTTCAATACCCTTTACTCTGTTATACAGGTAAAATACCTGCCCTTTTCTGCCCATTTCACGATATATGGCGTTTTGTATCATTGAAGGCTCCCATTCGGCCACATATGTCTGCACCGGGTGCCGGTTCTGCGGGGGATCCTCCAGAAGGCTTATGTCTCTTATTCCCGAAAGCGACATGTGGAGCGTCCTCGGTATGGGGGTGGCCGAAAGAGTGAGTATATCCACCTCCGGCCTGTCCTGCTTGAGCTTTTCCTTGTGCATGACGCCGAAGCGCTGTTCCTCATCTATTATGACGAGTCCGAGATCGCGGAATCTGACATTTCCTTTTATTATGCTGTGCGTACCTATCAATATATCTATTTTACCCGACGCAGTATCGCTCAATATCCGTTTTCGTTCCGCGGGCGTTCTGAATCTGCACAGATAATCGATCTTTACGGGGAATTTTTCGAAACGCGGCACAAAATTGTTGTAATGCTGCTGAGCGAGCACCGTAGTGGGAACGAGGAACGCCACCTGTTTTCCGTCGCACACCGCTTTAAAAGCGGCTCTCAGCGCTACTTCTGTCTTGCCGTATCCCACGTCCCCGCACAGAAGTCTTTCCATGGGCCGCGGGCTCTCAAGATCCTTCTTTATCTCTTCTGTACACCTGAGCTGGTCATCAGTCTCCTCAAACGGAAAAGACTCCTCAAATTCCTTCTGCCACACGGTATCCTCGGAGTATGCGAAGCCTTTTATCGCCGAACGCTTTGCATAAAGCTCCACGAGCTCCTTTGCGTAGGAGCGCAGCGACTCCTTGACCTTGGACGTGGTGCGGTTCCATTCGGCCGAACCGAGCTTGTTCAGCTTGGGACTGACGCCCTCAGGTCCTATATATTTCTGTACGCTGTCAAGCTGCGGCGTAGGCACATAAAGTATCCCGTTATCCCTGTAATTTATCTTGATATAATCCCGGCGCACGCCGTCCACTTCTACCGTTTCTATCTTTTCAAAGCGGCCCACTCCGTGAATATCGTGGACCACGAGATCTCCCGGTTCTATATCGGTAAAATCCGTTATGGGTTTTCCCTTTAATTTTCTTTTTGACGCGGCGCGCTCTCTTCTGAAAAGCGATTCATCCGTGAAAACGGCTGTCCCGACATCATCTAATATAAAACCTGAGGAAAGTCCTCCGCCGTAAGACAATATTTCAACGTCCCTGTTGAGTTTGCCCTCCTCCCTCAGCGTCATGAATCTTGATCTTTTTGATTCGCTGTCCGTTATCACAGCAGTATCGTATCCCGATCCCGCAAGCTCATCGCAGGCATCGAGCAGCATCTGAAGATTTCCTCCGAAGGGAGCCGCGCTCCTGCAAGCGAATTCAAAAGCCTCACAGGCTTCTCTTTTTGTTATAAATTCATCGATATATGTTGTATTATATGCCCTTTTATCACATATCTCCTTTATTTCGTCGGGAGTCATCATCAAATCATACGTCCCGCGCAGCAATCCGGTGTTTTCCTGTATCGTATCGCATATCTTAAGATAATCTTCTCTTGCGGCATTCAGCGTCTCACAGAACGATGCATAATTTTCAAAAAATATCGGTTTTGAGCCTGTATAGTCAAATATATTGTGCGAATTTCCTAAAATGTACGGTAAATATCTGTCGTATCCCTGAAAAAAATTTCCGGGCATAATCATATCTGCATCGTTCGTGACTCTTTTATATAACCCGGATGTTTCCGGCAGCTTCAGCCGCTCAAGCTCCTGCCTGATGCGCCTCTTTACGGCGTCCGCATGCCGCTGATCCCATATCATGGCTTCGCTTAGCGGCAGCACCGTCGCACTGTCGATATTCTGAATAGTCCTTTGAGAAACAATATCAAATATGCGTATGGAATCTATCTCATTGTCGAAGAACTCTATCCGCAGCGGATTTTCAGAATTATACGGGAATATATCCACTATTTCTCCTCTTACTGCGAATTGTCCTTTTCCGTCCGTTTCCGACAGTCTTGTATACCTGCTGCCCGAAAGGCGATGTATAAGATCATCTATTTCCGTTATATCCCCGCATTTTAAGTTTATGGCATATTTTAAGATATATTCCGGGTCCGGAAGCCACTGCGCCAGCGCCGCCGGAGTGGTCACGAGTATTTTCCAGTCGCCGGTCGCAAGCCTGTACAGCGTTTCAACTCTCAACGCACTTATATCCGAGCTCTGTACCTCAACATCGTACAGCATGTATTCATACGGTTCGAGCAGCAGTATATCTTCTCCGCCGCAGCCGCAGGCATCCGAAAAAAACCTGAGATCATCCGCAGTCTTAGACGCATTTAAAGAATTCGGCGCCACATATACGGCCTTTTCGTTCATATCCGTCATAACGGAATATATCAGATCCGCGGCGGCAGAGCGAACGATACCGGACAACGCAAACTGCCCGCCTTTTGTGTTAAGGCGGGATCTGTATCTTACGTATGTCGGGCTTTCTGTTATCCTTTTAAATATCTCCATGTTCTATACTGCGCCGTTATAAAGATTCATAGCCTGCTGCGTTCCGTTTTCGATCACATACAGCGCGGCCTCCGCGGCTCTGTCAAAAGCATTATTCATATTCTGCCTGTCCTCTTCCGTAAAATGTCCGAGCACAAACCTGATTATATCCGCTTCCGCAGGCTTCGGGCCTATCCCTATCCTTATTCTCGTAAACTCGTCCGTGTCCGTATGCATGAGCACGGATCTCATTCCGTTGTGCGTTCCCGCACTGCCTTTGGGTCTTACGCGTATCTGTCCCTTTTTTATATCGAGATCATCATAAATAACGATCAGATGCGATTCATCGGTCTTGAACCACTTCATTGCATCACTTACTGCCTCACCGCTCAGATTCATATATGTTTCCGGCTTAAGGAGTATCAATTTCTGTCCCTTATACTCGCACTGAGTATATCTGCTCTTAAATTTATGCATTTCACGCACGCGGGAGCCGCCGGCGTCCGATATTTTGCTCCCGAGCCTGTCTATTGCCATATAACCGCAGTTATGGCGTGTACCCTCATACTCGGGGCCCGGATTGCCGAGACCGGCGATTATCCATACGCGTTGTTTATTTCTGAATCCGAACATTATATCAGCTTCTTCTCCCCATTACATCCACTGCGCTCGTCCTGTCAAGAGACCGCTTTTCCTCCGGCGAGAGATCGTAATCCGGAACGCCTTCTCTTACCTGCTTATAATACATATTGCAGCCCTGTCTGTATTGAAGTCCGGTTATCACAAGCCCGTCTCCGTCCTCGTTTGACAGACCCACCGAGTAACTGAGCTTTGCTTCGTTATCCGAGGTCGTGTGATATCTTATTATCTTTACTTTATCAAAGCATTTATTCTGCCTGTCCTTCAGCCTGCCTATTTCTTTCTTTATGATATCTATCTCGCGGTTCTGCGAAGACTCCTCGTCAAATATATCAAGTAAAACGTCCTCCGCCTTTCTGTTTCCCAGCTGTTCCGAAAGTCTGAGCTGTCTCTTCTTCATATCGCAGAGCTTCGAGTAGAGCATATATATGAGTGTAAAACATATTATCAGCAGTACTCCCATTGCGATGAGCCCTATCAAAAAGTACTTTTCCATAGCATGCCCCTTTATTTCGAAATAAGATACTCGATTATACGCTCGCGTTCATCTTCGGAATAATATTCGATCGTTATCTTCCCTTTGCCGTTATCATCGCTGAGTATAACCTTTGTGCCGAGCCGCGAACGCAGCTCATCCTGAACATGAGCTATTTCCTGCTTAAGAGTCTCATCCGCCGGCTTTTCGCCTTTGTCTTTTTTATCCTTTTTCCCTCCGGAGGCCGTCAGTTTTTTTACATACTGCTCCGCCTGTCTCGAATTCATATCGTTCTTTACTATGTGATCCGCCGCTTCCGACTGAACATCCGGGCGTTCGACAGCGAGCAGCGGCCTTGCCTGTCCCACTGAAATCTCTCCGCTAATAAGGAGCTTCCTGATATCCTCCGTAAGATTCAACAGTCTCAGTGAATTTGCTATGGCCGGACGGCTTTTGCCCACCACGGAAGCTATCTGTTCCTGCGTCATGCCGTACTCCTTAATGAGTCTTTCATACGCTTCCGCTTCCTCTATGGGATTCAGATCCTCTCTCTGAATATTTTCTATAAGGGCAAGCTCCGTTATTTCCTTCGGAGACGCATTTCTCTCTATTACGGGAACTGTCTTCAGTCCCGCAAGCCTTGCCGCTCTCCAGCGCCTTTCTCCCGCAATGATATGATATGTACCTTTTTCCTTTGTAACTATGATAGGCTGTATTATTCCGTGCTCTCTGATCGACTGCGCGAGAGCCTCGGTCTTATCCTTATCGAAATTTTTTCTGGGCTGTCCTTTGCCCGGTTCCACGCTGTTTATATCAACTTCGATCACATGACCGTCTTCATTTACATCATCAAGCTGTTTGTCCGTTATTAATGCTCCCAGCCCTTTTCCCAATGCCGATCTTTTCACTGCCATACAATCATCCTCCCGTCAGTCCGTTACGACATATTAATAAGCTCGTCAGCCAGTTTAAGATACGCCTCGGCGCCTTTTGATTCACTGTCATATAATATAATAGGAAGTCCGTAGCTCGGAGCTTCGCTCAGTCTGACATTTCTCGGTATCAATGTCTGATATACTTTATTCGTAAAATGTTTTCTCACTTCTTCCGCTACTTCTATGGACAGATTGGTCCTCGCGTCAAACATAGTGAGTACGACTCCTTCAACCTTTAACGATCTGTTAAGGTGCTTCTGCACGAGCCTTACCGTATCCATAAGCTGAGACAATCCTTCGAGAGCGAAATATTCGCACTGTATCGGCACCAGCACAGTGTCCGCAGCCGTAAGAGCATTCAACGTAAGAAGTCCCAGAGACGGCGGACAATCTATGAATATGTAGTCAAATTCATCCGTTACATCGGACAGCGCATATTTTAACCTGTTCTCTCTCGACAAAAGGCTTACGAGCTCGATTTCGGCGCCGGCAAGATTTATACTCGACGGGCAGAGCATGAGCGACTCCTGAGGCGTAGTCACAATGACGTCCTTGACAGGTTCTTCATTTATGATCACATCATATACAGATTTATTCGTACTCTTTTTGTCAATACCGAGCCCTGTCGTGGCATTACCCTGCGGGTCAAGATCCACAAGCAGTGTTTTTTTGCCTCTGTACGCAATACATGAACTGAGATTTATTGACGTTGTCGTTTTGCCTACGCCGCCCTTTTGATTTGCCACAGCAATGATCTTAGACATAAAACAAATAACCGTCCTTTCAAAAATGTTTCACGTGAAACATTTTCAGAGTGTGAATTCTGACATTTTGTTTCACGTGAAACATTATGCGTGACTTTTATATATCGAGGTTTTCAACGAACCGCGCGTTAGCGTGAATGAATTCTTTTCTGGGTTCAACCTTTTCTCCCATAAGGTCGGAAAATATCTCGTTTGCTATAACGGCGTCTTCCAGATGTACTTTAAGCATTTTTCTCGTTAAAGGGTTCATTGTTGTGGCTCCGAGCTCCGCAGGCTGCATTTCGCCGAGACCTTTGAATCTTGAAATGCTGAATTTCTTATCCTGCTTGGACCAGCCCTTTTCCTCAATCTTTTTATTTAATTCCGCGTCGTCGAAGGCATAGAAGAATTCTTTGCCCTTCTCAACTTTATACAGCGGAGGCTGCGCTATATATAAATACCCGTGATCTATGAGCGGCTTCATATATCTGTAGAAGAACGTGAGCAGCAGCATCCTTATATGCGATCCGTCCACATCGGCATCGGCCATGATTATGACCTTGTGATATCTGAGCTTTTCCACGTCGAATTCCGGTCCCACTCCCGCTCCCAGAGCCGTTATGACGGGCATCAATTTGTCGTTTCCGTATACCTTGTCTATCCTCGATTTTTCAACGTTCAGCATTTTACCCCACAGTGGTAAAATGGCCTGAGTCTCCCTCTCTCTTCCCATTTTCGCTGAGCCTCCGGCGGAGTCTCCCTCTACTATGAATATTTCACAGAGCGAAGGGTCGCTTTCTGTGCAGTCGGAGAGCTTTCCGGGAAGAGATGTGGCGTCAAGAGCGGATTTTTTTCTTGTCATCTCTCTTGCCTTCTTGGCGGCCTCCCTTGCGCGCGCGGCGGTGAGACACTTGTCAAATATCACTTTGGATATCTGAGGATTCTCCTCCAGGAACGATTCCAGCTTTTCTCCCACGACAGTTTCCACGAGCGTACGTATGTCGCTGTTCCCGAGCTTTTCCTTTGTCTGCCCCTCAAATTGAGGATTTTCCAATTTTACGGAAATTATGGCAGTAAGTCCCTCTCTTACGTCTTCCCCCGCCAGATTTTTGTCGTTATCCTTAAGATAATTGTACTTTCTGGCGTAATCGTTGAATACTTTCGTGAGAGCCGATCTGAAGCCCGTGAGATGAGTTCCGCCTTCATTGTTTATTATATTGTTTGCATAACAATATATATTCTCGACGTATGAATCATTGTACTGCATCGCTATCTCAACAACAGATTTGTCCTTTTCTCCGTAAATATATATAGGCGGCTGATGCAGCGCATTTTCCTTCCTGTTCAGATATTCGACATACGAAACGATGCCGCCCTCATAGCAGAGGTCGGTCTCTTCGGGCTGTTCTTCTCTGTTATCTATGAGTATGATCCTTACGCCTTTATTCAGAAAAGCCATTTCTCTGAATCTGTTTAAAAGCACATCGTGGTCGAATACGAGCGTTTCAAATATCTCACCGTCGGGCTTGAACGTTGTCTTTGTGCCGGTGGCTTCTGTGTCGCCTATGATCTTCAGCTCGCTCACCGTCTTACCGCGCTCATAACGCTGATAATATATATGTCCGTCTCTGCTGACTTCGACTTCAAGATATTCGGACAGCGCGTTGACTACCGAAGCGCCCACTCCGTGCAGTCCACCGGATACCTGATATCCTCCGCCTCCGAATTTTCCGCCGGCGTGAAGTACTGTGTGTACCACTTCCACGGTAGGTATTCCCATCTGCTTGTGTATTCCCACGGGTATTCCCGCGCCGTTATCTTCAACCGTTATCGAGTTGTCGCTGTTTATTATGACTTTTATCTTATCGCATCTTCCGGCAAGAGATTCATCTACGCTGTTATCTACTATTTCATATACCAAATGATGCAGTCCTCTTGAGGAAGTGCTGCCTATATACATTCCCGGGCGTTTTCTTACGGCTTCAAGACCTTCCAATACCTGTATATCATTTTCATTATAATGATTGACTTTGTCCATTCGAATCTCTCCTTAATCTCTAATATTTCTCTTCAGTCTTTCATTCAATGTGGAGGACGATATCGGTGAAATGTAAACCTTATGTTCTTTTCTTTTTCTGCCTTCCTCAACGAGAATGAACGACCTCGGCATCTCATCGGATATTGAAACGGTCGTGCCCTTCTGTTCGGATCTGCTCAGAAAATTCCGGGTCTCACCTGTGACCGTGGTCTTATCTATGTCAAATATTCCCACTATATCCCTGTCTGATACGGAAACATCGCTGCCGATATGCAAATACATAAACTTCTCCTGCCGTTTATTGTTATCCTGTATATTTTATCACAAATTTTATCTGTCGACAACACCGCGGGGATCACACGACATGACCGCTGTTTATATTAAAAAAGCGTATATTTCTGTCTTTTATATGCACGGAATCCATATCGGTGCATGAAATGAAAGCCTGAACATCGCCTATATTTGACACAAAAGCTCTCCTTCTGTCCTCATCAAGCTCCGAGAGGACATCGTCAAGGAGCAATACGGGCTTTCTTCCGGAAATTTTTTCCGCCGTCTCAAGCTCCGCAAGCTTTACGGATAATACCGCCGTTCTTATCTGACCCTGCGAGCCGAACTTTCTGAGATCACAGTCATTTAATCTGAATTCTATATCATCTCTGTGAGGGCCGTACAAAGCCGTCTCTCTTTCAATTTCTTTTGCTTTTCTCTCGTTCATGAGCAGAAGAAGCTCATTTTCAATACTTTTCTTATCTTTAAAATCTACGATATCGCATGAAACATCAGTTTTATATAATAATGTCAGATTTTCTTCTTTTTTTGAGCTTCTGAAAGATATGTTCATATTTTTACGTGACGCAGTCTCGCTTATGATATTTATAAATTCGTATCTGGCGGATATCACAGATGACCCGGCCTCCGAAAGCTGCGCGTTCCATACACTCAATATATCGTCATACTCCGATATCTTACCGTATTTTATACTTTTAAGAAGATTATTTTTCTGAAAAAGTATCTTATTATATTTTATAAGATCAAAATAATATGTGGGTCTTATCTGACTTATGGCAATATCCATGAATTTTCTCCTTACCGACGGGCCTTCCTTTATGAGATTCATATCGTCGGGTGAAAATATAACAGAAAGCATGTTTCCCATAAGCTGTCCGAGCTTCCGCAGATACAGACCGTTTACTTTAATAAATTTTTCTTTATTTTTATTGTAATTTATATAAATTTCTTCTGTGATGTCATTTTTCACCGAAGTGATTATTTTAAAATGATCTTTATTATCAAAATTCGTTATGATATCGGCGTCTTTTGTATTTCTGAAGGATTTTCCTATAGTATTGTAATATATGGCCTCTATGAGATTTGTCTTACCCTGTCCGTTATTTCCGTAAAAAACATTAACATCATTGGATAATCCGATATCCAATGATGTATAGTTTCTGAAATTTTCTATTATAATGCGGTCAATATACATTATTTGGATGTTATCTTTCCCGGCATCACGATATATCTGAATGTCTTGTCCTCCGCACCGGTTATAACGCACGGTCCGAGCGGATGTGTGAGCGATATTATTATATTTTCATCTTCTATCGCTTTAAGACAATCAAGCATTACTCTTATATACATGCCGAATTCGATCTCATCACCCGTGATCTCGGCATTTATCTTTTCTTTTAAAGTACCGTTTTCCGCATTTACATGCAGCATTATGCTGTCGTCACTCGTCATTTTAATAGTAAGAGGATATTTTCTCTCATCGACTATCACAAGAGACGACCTTTCAAAAGATGCTATCAATGCCTTATTGTTCACGACACAAGTGGTCTTGTATTCATTGGGGAACATTTTACGGTAATCTATATATTCTCCTTTATACAGCTTCGATACCATCCTGAATGTGTCGCAGAAGAACATTATCTGATTGTCGTTGCAGCAGAAATGTATTACTGAATCGTCGCCTTTAACAGATTTAGAAAGCTCATTCAATATCTTTGTGGGAACGACTATACCGAACTCTCTCGTATCGTCTACACTCACGGCTTTCTTTGCCAGCCTGAATCCGTCTATGGCCACAAAGCTGAGCTCTCCGTTTTTCTGCTCCATGAAAACGCCTCTGAGTATAGCTCTTTTTTCCTCCTGAGGTGCAGCCGCGAATGCCGTCTGCCTTATAAGATCTACGAGAGTATTCTCTTTTATATCGTATGAAACGGCTGTATCCAAAAATGCCACGGGAGGATAGCTTTCGGTAGAATATGTCTTTATCTTATAATCCGCATTTCCGCTGGTAATAGACAGCATCGAGCTGTCATTAAGCGTCTCAAGAGTGACATATATATCGGGAAGCTTTCTTACTATGTCTCCGAATGTTTTGGAATTGACTACGATGCTTCCTATCTCTTCTATTATAGCGGGTATCTCATATACTATACCGAATTCGTTGTCGTTGCCAGTGAGTCGCACCTCTTCGCCTACCTCGATCAGTATCCCCTGTAAAATCTCCGTTGTTGTCTTGGACGGTACGGCCTTCTGTACTATGTTGATACCGCTTATCAGATTATCTCTGTTGCAAGTTAATTTCATTGTATTGTCCTCCCGAAAAGTTTTGTATGCATGTATCATTATAACATATTTCTCTTTAGTAGTAATAGTAGTAGGGGCTGTGGAAACTGTGTAAAACCTCTTTTTTTGTTTTATTTAAGACAAGTCTGCTTATTGATAACTCTGTGGATAACCGTTGAAAATTATCCACAATTTCCACAGGTAAAATATTTTCAAAAATTTTCCACTCGTTTTCCACAAGTATTTTTCCACTTATCCACAAAAAAATGGGGATAAGCGGATCATACGATTATATTCTTCTTAAGCTCGTCCATTATGTGTTTAAGCTCAGGATTGCTTTCGACCTGTTTTGCTATCTGATCGCACGCGTACATAACGGTGGTGTGATCCTTGTTGAATGCCTTTCCTATGTTGGGGTAAGACATGTCCGTGAGACTCTTGCATAAAAACATGGATATCTGTCTCGGAAATACCAGCTCCTTGGTCCTTTTTTTAGAAAGGATATCTTCTACGCTCAGGTTGAAATATCTTGAAACACTGTCTATTATAACGCTTGAATTGATCTCGTGCACGTCGTTTGTCTGATAATGCTTCAGTGCTTCCTTTGCGAGATTGAGAGTTATCTCCTTACCCTGCATGAGAGATATAGAAAGATGATTTATGACGCCCTCAAGCTCTCTTATGTTGTCGCTTGTATAATAAGCGATATAATCGAGTATCTCATTGTCTACGTCTATGGAATTCTCGGAGGCTTTTCTGTTAAGGATAGCGACCTTAGTCTCAAAGTCCGGAACCTGTATGTCAACTATGAGTCCCCATCCGAACCTTGTCCTTAAACGGTCTTCAAGCACTTCTATCTTATTGAGAGGGCTGTCGCAGGATATGACTATCTGTTTCTTATCCTCATACAGAGTGCTGAATGTGTAGAAAAACTCCTCCTGAGTCCTTTCCATTTTTGAAATGAACTGAATGTCATCTATCAAAAGAACGTCTATCTTTCTGTATTTGTTCCTGAATTCATTGTTCTTCTTGTTGGCGATAGCTTCAATAAATTCATTCGTAAAAATTTCCGATGTAACATACAGTACCTTTTTGGTAGGATCGTTCTGCACGATCTGATTTCCTATCGCGTGCATGAGGTGAGTTTTGCCGAGACCGGAATTTCCGTATATGAACAGCGGGTTATATGAATTTCCGGGAGAATCGGATATGGCAACGGCTGCGGCGTAAGCCATCCTGTTGCTGTTACCTATGATAAAAGAATCAAAAGTATACTTGGGGTTCAGATTGGACTTGAACGGCTCCTTGTCCGTATAATGTGAAGACGTATATGCATAATCGGGCTCCGTGTTCTTTTTTGATTCGGGCGTATATTCGCTCTCAACATGAAACGCCAGAGTCAGATACTGATGTGTCTCTTCAATAAGTACATTCTTAATATCATTGTAATATTTAGTCTCAACCATATTAATACAAAATTCAAAAGGTACAGTAAAATGAGCAGTCTCATCACGTATCTCGACAAGCTTAAGGGGAGAAATATACGTGTCAAAATGAAGAGAAGATATAGTTTTCTTAAGTTCTTCTTTGCAATTATCCCAGATTTTACACAGTTCTTCCCCGCCGTAACGATGAGTTTCCATAGGTGGCCTCCGTATATGTTTGTGTCATCAGTTCATTAACAACTTTATTTAATTTATCCTATGTAAGCCGCATCAGCGGAAAAAATCGGACTTAATATCATGTACTTTGCAGTGCTGTAATAATATAACAGAAAAGGGTAAAAAATTGCAATAGCCTGATTTTGACAGAAAACCGGACTGAAATCAGCAGATTTACAACTTTTTGTATGCCTGTGGAAAACGTCCACAACATGTTGTGATTTTACCGAAAAAAGTTTTTAAAAAAATTTTTTTATCGCGGGGAAAATTTTTTTAAAGCGCCGGAATGAACGGAAATCGGGATATGATATTGACTTTTGAGAGGCGCGCAATTATAATAAGGCGTGCTTTTGTCCGCAAAGAGACAGGACATCAGACTGTATCAGATCGATACAGATCATATATAAGGGAGGTGCCGATATGATCAGACCGTATCAGCCTAAGAAAAAGCAGAGAAGCAAGGTTCACGGATTTCGTGCAAGGATGAAGACAGCTAACGGAAGAAAGGTTCTCAGAAGAAGGCGTCTGAAGGGAAGAAAGGTTTTATCAGCGTAACAGACGGTTATCCGGGGAGGATTTTACGGTGATCGATACTCTCAGGAATAACGGTCAGTTCAAGAGAGTGTATAAGAAGGGCAGATATAAAGCCGGCCGATATTTGGTCATATATGCTCTTCCCAACAGAACGGACAAGAATATAATAGGAATAACGACAGGAAAGAAATTCGGCAACAGTGTACAGAGAAACAGGATCAAAAGATTGATAAGAGAGTCGTACAGGAGCATTCCGTATGAAGATATAGATCAAGGTTTTGATATTGTTTTTATGGTGCGGGCGTCAGAGAGGAGAGCAAACACTCCCAATAATAAGCTCAAAGCCGTTTATGTACCCTCGTATAATGAGATCAACAGAGAAATGATGAGACTGTTGCGTGCACTGGAGATATTGCATTGAAGAGAGTTTTAATAGCTGTGATCCATTTCTATCAGAAGAACATTTCACCGCTTAAGAAACCGTGCTGCAGATTTTATCCCTCATGTTCCGAATATGCGGTTCAGGCGATAACGAAATACGGCGCGATCAAAGGCATTTTTATGGCTGTATGGAGGATCCTCAGATGCAATCCGTTCTGTAAGGGAGGATATGACCCGGTCAAATAAGAGAGGAACAGTACTGACACGTGAGTTTGATAACAGAGCCGTTCGGCGTATTAATGAAATATATTTACGAATATTTGTCTTTTCACAGCTACGGCGTGGCTATAATACTGTTCACTCTGTTTGCGAGGATACTTTTATTTCCCCTTAACTTAAGCCAACAGAGAAACATAGACAAGCAGCAGGCACTTATGCCGGAGATAGAGGCGCTCAAGAAAAAGTACGGAAACGACCAGAAGAAGCTCCAGGAGGAGCAGCAGAACCTCTATATGAGATACAATATAAATCCCATGATGGGATGTCTGCCCCTGCTCCTGCAGTTTCCGATACTCATGGCTTTGTACAATATAGTAAGACAGGCCGAGGTGTATATAGGCAGCGACGTAAATAAAGTGTTCCTCGGTGTATTTGACCTCAGCTTAACGCCCAAATGGCAATTATGGAAATTATCGGGTTCCGATTGGAAGGTATATCTGCCTTTGATAATATTCCCGGTACTCGCATTTGCCACCACATACATTTCACAGTATCTTTCAATGAGAAAATCGGGGGCGGGGAGCAAAAAGGACAGCGGAGAGCCGGCGCCTAATCCCATGAGCGGAGCTATGAAGTTCATGCCTTTCATGACTCTTATATTCGGATTCATGGTTCCCGCGGGACTTGCTCTTTATTGGGCTGTCGGAAATATTTTCAGTATGTTGCAGACACATCTCATAAAGAGTGTGTTCTCAAAGAAAAAAGAAGGAAGTGTGAAGAATGCCTGAATTTGTTGAGAAGGAAGCCAAGACGGTTGACGAGGCGATACAGCTTGCTCTGGAAGAATTGAATATAGATCTTGAGGATGCGAGCGTAGAAATACTTGACGAAGGCAGCAAAGCGATGCTCGGTCTTTTCGGCGGAAAGGGTGCGCGCGTAAGAGTGACCGTTGATATTCCCGACACAAAGCTTGTAGCGAATTTTCTGGATGAGATCATAAACCGTTCCAGAAGCGAGGACGATTATCCCAAGTATTCCATAACGGAAGAAACGGAAGACGGCGTAAAGGTGATCAAGGTCGATATAACGGGAAACGACATCTCTCACCTCATAGGAAGACACGGCGATACGCTTTACGCTATAAACTATATAGCAAGTCTCATCGTGAACAGAAACAAGGATGAATATAAGCGCGTATACATTGACGTAGAGAATTACAGGAAACACAGAGAAGAGACGCTTGTGGCCATAGCTAACAGAGCGGCGGAGAGAGTCGCAAAGTATAAGCGCCCCGTGGCTCTTGATCCTATGCCCGCGTCCGAAAGAAGGATCATACATTCCGCTCTTCAGAGCAACAGGAATGTCATAACGGAAAGTCAGGGCGTGGAACCGAACAGGAGCGTTGTGATAAAAGTAAAGCCTTATGTAAAGAAATTCTGATATACCGAGTATTTGATAATATGAAATACGATTTTGAAGATACGATAGCCGCGATATCTACTCCGCCCGGGACAGGCGGTATAGGTATAATACGTATGAGCGGCGAAGCCGCTGTGCGTGCGGCGGATAAAATTTTCAGTACGAACATAAAACGGGCAGCCGGCAGCAATGCGGTTGCCCGTATGTCATCTCATACTCTCAGACACGGATATATAACAGATCCCGGAACAGGTGAAATGATAGACGAGTGCATCATTTCAGTCATGAAAGCGCCCCGATCGTATACGAAGGAGGATGTTGTCGAGATAAACTGCCACGGCGGCAGCGCCGTGATGCGCAGGATACTCTCACTTCTTTTCGAATGCGGCGTAAGACCGGCGGAGCCCGGGGAGTTTACAAAAAGAGCATTCTTGAACGGCCGCATAGATCTTTCAATGGCTGAAGCCGTTATGGACATAATAAACGCGGGAAGCGAAGCGGGCCGCAGAGCGGCGGCAGATCAGCTTTCCGGAAGGCTCAGCCGTGAAATAAGTGAAATACAGGACAAAATAAAATTGTGCCTTGCCGAAACAGAAGTGGCCATAGATTATCCGGAATATGAGACAGAAGAGGATACGGCGGCTCACGCGATGGCGCTCCTTAAAGAAATAAAAGAGAAGCTCGTAAGGCTGTCGGAAACATTTTACAGGGGAAGGATAATGAAGGAGGGCATCAAGGTCGCTATAGCGGGCATTCCGAATGCGGGCAAATCATCTCTTCTGAACATGCTCTCCGGAAGAGACAGGGCCATAGTTACGGATATACCGGGAACCACACGGGACACGATAGAGGAATATGTGGATCTGGACGGGATACCGGTGATACTTACCGATACGGCGGGACTCAGGAAAACGTCGGACACAGTTGAAAAAATAGGAGTTGACCGCACATACGGCGCGATAGAGAGCAGCGACGCGGTACTTTTTACCGCGGATATATCAAGTAAGGATGCGGCAGAGCGATCCCTTAAGCTGTTGAATGACATAAAAGAGCGTTTTAATAACGATAAGCATATGATCGTTCTCATGAACAAGAGCGATATAGAATCGGAGGGAGCCGCGGAGCTCTTCGGAAGCGATGCGGTCCGTATATCTGCCGGAAAAGAACAGGGAACGGAAGCGATCATAGCAAAGATAAGAGATGCGGCAGGGCTCGGCGCGGAAGCGGGAGGGCACACTGCGATCATAACGAGCAGACGGCACAAACAGCTCATAGACAACGCTCTCGATGCACTTTCCAAGGCGGAGGAGAGCTATGAAGCTCATATGCCCGTTGACTGTATCTCGTATGATCTGTGGGAATGCGGAAGATATCTCGGTGAGATCACGGGCGGCACGATAGAAAATGACGTTATTGAAACGATATTCAGTAAATTCTGTCTCGGAAAATGAGAAGGTGCACATTATATGGGAATTTGTTTCGGAAATTACGATATAGCCGTTATAGGCGCGGGACACGCGGGCTGCGAGGCGGCAATGGCGTGCGCGCGCATGGGTTTTAAGACGGTCATATTTGCCGTGAATATAGACAGCATAGCCAATATGGCGTGCAATCCGAGTATAGGAGGTACCGCAAAAGGCCAGCTCGTGAGGGAAATAGACGCTCTGGGAGGCGTTATGGGTAAAATGGCGGACAAGACCGCCATACAGACAAAGCTTCTCAACAAGGCAAAAGGCCCCGCCGTGTATTCGCCTCGCGCGCAGATTGACAGAAGGCAGTACCAGACGGAAATGAAGCATCTTCTGGAGCTTCAGGACAATTTAGATCTTAAACAGGCGGAGATAACGGAAATACTCACCGAAACGGACGGCTCGGGCGCAAAGCGCGTGACCGGGGTCGTGACGCATCTCGGCGCGGAATACAGGTGCAGATGCGCCGTAGTATGCACCGGAACGTACTTAAAAGGGCGCGTCATAATAGGAGAGCACAGCTACAGCAGCGGGCCCGACGGGCATTTTCCCGCAAATAAGCTCTCGGACTGCCTGAAGGAATTGGGTTTTACGCTCATACGGCTCAAGACGGGAACGCCGCCGAGAGTGAACAGAAGGAGCGTGGATTTCAGCAAGACAGAGCCGCAGTACGGGGACGGGAAGCCTTTCTCATTTTCGTTTGACGAGGATGCGCCCCAAAGAGAGGAACTTCTGTGTTATCTCACGCACACAAACGCGCGCACGCATGAGATAATCAAGTCGAACCTGCACCGTTCGCCTCTGTATAACGGCCTTATAGAAGGAGTCGGTCCCCGCTACTGTCCGTCGATAGAGGATAAAGTGATGCGTTTTGCCGACAAAGAGCGGCATCAGCTATTCATAGAGCCCATGGGCAGGGACACGGAGGAGATGTACGTACAGGGAATGTCTTCAAGTCTCCCGGAGGATGTACAGTGCGAATTCATACATTCGATAGCCGGCCTTGAAAATGCGTCCATAATGAGGCCCGCGTATGCCATCGAGTATGACGCCATAGACGCAAGGCAGCTCAGACTGTCGCTGGAGAGCCGCGATATAAGCGGACTGTTCTGCGCGGGGCAGATAAACGGATCGTCCGGATACGAGGAAGCCGCGGCGCAGGGCATCATGGCGGGAATAAATGCCGCGCGCAAGCTGCAGGGAAAGGAACCGCTCATAATAGACCGTTCTGAGGGCTATATAGGCGTGCTCATAGACGATCTCGTAACGCGGGGAACTAAGGAGCCGTACAGGATGATGACGTCCCGAGCGGAATACAGGCTCGTATTGAGGCAGGACAACGCAGACAGCAGGCTCACCGAAAAGGGTTACGAGGCGGGGCTCATATCGGAAGAGAGATATGAGCGTTTCAGGCGTAAAACGGAGCATATCTCGGGTGAGATCGCACGGCTTAAAAATACATATATATCACCGACCGACAGGACAAACGATATGATCAAAAGAGCGGGAGGCGCGCCTCTTAAGAGCGGGTGCGCGCTCGCAGAGCTTTTAAAGAGGCCGGAGATAAGCTATGAGATGCTGCAGGAAATAGAAGGAAAGAAAACGGAGCTTTCGTTCCGGGAGGCCGAGCAGGTAGAGATATCGGTAAAATATGAGGGATATATCAGCCGTCAGGAGGCTCAGATAAGACAGTTCCGAAAGCTTGAGAAAAGGAGCCTGCCCGTGCCTTTCGACTACGGAACGGTAGACAATATATCAACAGAGGCCCGCGAAAAGCTCACAAGGATACAGCCCGAGTCGCTGGGACAGGCAAGCAGGATAACGGGCGTTTCACCGGCGGACATAACGGCGCTCATGATCTATCTTAATATTAAGGAGAGAGACGGGCATGATGAGTCCTGACACCAAAGAGCTTTTGCGCCGCGCCGCAGACAGCGTGACCGGTATAAAGGGCGCGCTCACGCGTGGGCAAGCGGAAAAATTTGACAGATACGGGGATATTTTACTCAGATGGAACAGCGTCATGAATCTGACCGCCGTAACGGACGAAAGGGAAATAGTCATAAAGCACTATGCCGACAGCCTGACCGCGCTCAAATATACGGACAGATGCGGCGCGCGTAATTTCGCGGATATAGGGACCGGAGCGGGCTTTCCGGGCATACCCGTTAAGATAATGAGACCTGAGCTCGATGTGCTGCTTATCGACTCTCTCGGGAAAAGGGTGAATTTTCTGAACGAAGTCATATCGGAGCTGGGGCTTAAGGGTATACGCGCGGTCCACGCGAGGGCGGAGGACGCGGGAAGAGATACCGCATTCAGAGAAAGATTTGACTGCGCCGCCGCGAGGGCAGTGGCGCCTATGAATATCTTACTTGAGTACTGCATGCCGTTTGTAAGGAAGAACGGCACTTTTATAGCCATGAAGGGCTCCTCCGAGGAGACGGACTTTTCGAATGCTCTTGCCGAGCTTAAGGGCAAGATACTGTCGGACGACACATTTACTCTCCCCGAAAGCGATTACACGAGACGTATAATATGCATATCTAAAACTGACTTTTTATCGACGCGCTACCCGCGGCAGGCCGGGATTCCGAAGAAAAAACCGTTGTAAAACGGTGAAAAACGACGAATCATTGTACGGATACGGTGTATGAGTCGGTAAAAAGTGCGGAACGGACGCGGTCCGGAACCTTTATTTTTTGAATAAAATGCGATATAAACGTATCAGACGTCCTGATTTCAGAGCGGCGTTTTATTCTTAAGGAGGGTTAATAATGAATCGTGTTCTAATGCATGAAGCAATCAACGACGGACCGGGACGGGATTACATTACTGAGATCCCGGCTAACAGAATAAAGGCGAATCCGTATCAGCCGCGCAAGGAATTCTCGAGGAGTGCGCTATATGATCTGGCAAATTCAATAAAAGAGTACGGCATTTTACAGCCTATCACCGTAAGGCCCATAAGAGGGGAGAATACATACCAGCTCATTGCGGGCGAGCGTCGGCTGAGAGCGGCAAAGATCGCGGGACTCTCCACAGTACCGGCCATAGTTTATAACGCCTGCGACCATGACGCCGCCGTGATAGCGCTCATTGAAAATTTACAGAGGGAGAATCTCAGCTTCCTCGAAGAAGCTGAGGGCTATTACAGTCTGCTCACGGATCACGGCATGACCCAGGAGGAAATAGCGCATAAGGTGGGCAAGAGCCAGTCCGCTATCGCAAACAAGGTAAGGCTTCTGAAGCTCCCGCCCATGGTGAAGAAGATACTGTGCGACAACAAGCTTTCGGAGCGCCACGCACGCGCTCTGCTCCGCATGTACGACGAGCAGCTGCAGCTCAAGGCTTTGAAAATAATATGCGAAAGGCACTGCAGCGTTAAAGAGGCGGAGGAAATAATCGACAGACTCATTGAAGAGCACAACAAAAAGAACGGGATCCCCGGCTGCGTGCCGCTGCAGCTTTCTCAGGGCCAGTCCGGAGCGGCCGCTGCATCCGCCGCGGACTTTTTGTCGGGGCGCGATAATATACAGAAGAGCAAAAAGGGGAATGTCAAATTCGTTGTGCGCGACATCAAGATATTCGTAAATACGATCAAACAGACCGTTTCTCTCCTGAAACGGTCGGGCGTGGAGGCAAAGGCCGCCCAGTTCGACAGGGGAGATTATTATGAATTTGTGATAAGGATACCTAAGCAGGCGAACGGGCTCGTTATAAACGGGGGCATAGAAGCTTCGGTAAGAGGCCCGTCACTGCTCACCGAGAAGGGCGTGATATAAATAAGGCGGCAGCCTCCGGAGGCCGTTTTTACATTATACAATGGACTTTTGAGCGCAAAAGTGGTAGAATAACACGGATATTTTAAGAGTACTTATTACACATTCCATGAAGGAGTTTTACCATAATGAGTGAAGAGATTACCACAGAAGCTTCGGAAGCCGCGAATAATATTTTACCCGTAGACATCGTCAGGGAGATGAAGAAGTCTTTCATAGACTATTCAATGAGCGTTATCGTGGACAGGGCGCTTCCGGATGTAAGGGACGGACTTAAGCCGGTTCACAGACGTATCATATACTCGATGTTCGAGCAGGGTTATACGCCGGATCAGGCATACAGGAAATCCGCGAGAGTAGTCGGCGATGTAATGGGAAAATATCACCCTCACGGCGACGCAGCGATCTATGACAGTATGGTCCGTCTCGCACAGGACTTTTCAATGAGGCACACTCTCGTGGACGGAAACGGAAACTTCGGTTCGAGAGACGGAGATCCGCCGGCCGCTTCACGTTACACGGAAGCCAGGATGTCGAAGCTCTCCATGGAAATGGTGGCCGACATAAACAAGGACACCGTGGACTTCAGACCGAATTACGACGAGCACGAAACAGAGCCCTGCGTGCTGCCCGCCCGTTTTCCGAATATGCTCGTAAACGGATCGTCGGGCATAGCCGTGGGCATGGCGACGAACATTCCGCCTCATAATCTCGGAGAGGTGATAGACGGCGTGATTCAGGTGATAGACAATCCGGAGATAACCGTAGATGAGCTCATGCAGTACATAAAAGGGCCCGATTTTCCCACCGCCGCCAATATACTCGGCATACAGGGCATACGCGAGGCGTACAGGACGGGTCGAGGCAAGATACTCGTAAGAGCCGAGGCTCAGATAGAGGAAATGCCCAATAACAGGCACCGCATCGTTGTCACGGAAATACCGTATCAGGTGAATAACGCAAGGCTCGTAGAGAAGATAGCAGATCTTGTAAAGGACAAGCGTATAGACAGCATAAGCGCGCTTCGCGACGAATATTCGAAGGCCGGCATACGCATAGTGATAGAGCTTAAAAGGGATGCGAACCCCAATGTTGTGCTCAACCAGCTTTATCAGTATACATCCATGCAGGAAGCGTTCAATGTGAACATGCTCGCGCTAATTCCCACGGCGGACGGCAAATCCCAGCCGCAGCTCGTTAATCTTAAGGATGCGCTTGTTTATTACATAGATCACCAGAAAAATGTGGTCACGAGACGCACGCAGTTCGATCTCAATAAGGCGCTCGACAGGGCGCACATTTTAGAGGGAACACTCATCGCTCTCGACCATATCGATGAGATAATAAATATCATACGATCATCAGCCACGGAGCCGCAGGCGAAGGAAGGCATGATGGGGAGGTTCGGCTTCACGGAGCGGCAGGCTCAATACATAATAGATATGCGTCTGGGACGCC
This sequence comes from uncultured Clostridia bacterium, assembly GCA_947625435.1. Taxonomy (GTDB): domain Bacteria; phylum Bacillota; class Clostridia; order UBA1212; family UBA1255; genus Egerieisoma. Next base: position 34,086 of record CANQOI010000020.1, read on the forward strand.
TCACCGGAATAGAGAGAGATAAGGTTTTACAGGAATACGAGGAGAAACAGAAGGAGATAGCCAACTACAGGAGCATTCTCGAGAACGAATCTCTCCTTATGGGTATCATAAAGGACGAGCTGTTGGCGATAAAGAGCGCGTACGCGGATCCGCGGAGGACACGCATCGTGCCGTACGAGGGTGAGATAGACATAGACGACCTCATACACGAGCAGGATGTGGCCGTTACTCTTACTCATTCCGGGTATGTGAAACGTACTCCCGCCGCCACATATAAGGCGCAGAGACGGGGCGGCCGCGGCATCATGGGACTCAGCATGCGCGAAGAGGATTTTGTGAAGAACCTTCTTATAACGTCCTCCCACAGTAAAATGCTCTTCATAACAAATATGGGACGCGTTTACACGCTTAAAGCGTATGAGATACCGGATGCGGGAAGAACGGCCAAGGGCATTGCAATCGTCAACCTGCTACAGCTCGGACCCGACGAGAAGGTTGCCACTATGATACCGATAAGCAGCTTTGAAGACGGCAAATATATCATTATGGCCACAAAAGAAGGCATTGTGAAGAAAACTGAGCTTAAAGAGTACTCGAACATACGTAAAGGCGGCCTTATAGCGCTGGATCTGAGAGACGGAGACGAGCTCATAAATGCGTGTCTCGTGAATGAGGATCAGGATATCATGATAGTTACGAGAAAGGGTATGTCCATACGCTTCTCGGAAAAGGATGTACGCGCTACGGGGCGCGCTTCGATAGGCGTGAGAGGCATAATGCTGCGTGAAGGCGATCATGTCATAGGCATGGATATATGCAGTGACGATAAGTCTCTGCTCATAATAACGGAGAAGGGCTTCGGAAAGCGCACCGACATATCGGAATACAGAATACAGTCGCGCGGCGGAAAAGGGCTGCTCACTTATAAGATATCCGAAAAGACAGGCGAGCTCACGGGCATGATGATGGTGGACGATTCAAACGATGTCATGCTCATTACGAGCGAGGGCGTTATAATAAGGATACACGCTTCCGATATAAGCGAGATAGGCCGTAACACGAGCGGTGTGAAACTCATGCGCACCGCCGACGATAATCGCATAGTAAGCTCCGCAAGGACAGACCGCGAAGAGGATACAACAGACGATGCAAGAGAAGATTCTATCGGCGAAGATGCCGCCGCGGAGGAAACTGTTGATACGGCAGAAGCCGGCGAAACAAAAGCAGCCGCTTCTGACGAAGCAGCTGCCGGAAGAGATGTTCTCGATAAGCTCGGAATAGAATAAAATATATCTGTTTGTTACAGGAGCCGTTTTCCGTCTGCGAAAACGGCTTTTACTTTATGGAATACCTCAAAAGGAGACCCTTCGGTGATGACAGCGTCGGCGTCCTTGCCCGTTTCAAGCGACCCTACGCGGTCGCCTACTCCCGCGTGCCTTGCCGCGTTGATCGTGATAGCTTTAAGGGCGTCGAAGGGATCCATGCCGGCGTTTATCGCCATGCCTGCGCAAAGCGGCAGATACTGCTGAGGTATGACGGAGTTGTCGGTAATTATGGACACGTCGCACCCGGCTGAAGCAAGGACTCCCGGCGTTGTCCAGCTCTTGTTCTGAAGCTCGAATTTTGAAGCATGTGTGAGGGTGGGCCCCACCGCGAGAGGAACATGTTCCTTTGCCAGCTCGTCTGCTATGAGATGACCCTCCGTTACGTGCTCTAAAGTTATATTTACGCCGAATTCATGTGCTATGCGAAGCGCCGTGAAAATGTCGTTTGCCTGGTGGGCGTGGGCTTTAAGAGGTATCTTCTTATCCAGAACGGGGATCAGCGCCTCCATTTTCATATCAAACTTGGGCATTTTTGAAATATCGCCTGCGGCGGCCTCCTTGCGTTCTCTGTAATCGGCGGCCTCAAAGAGGGCGCGGCGCAGTATGGCGGCCGTTGACATGCGCGTTGAATCGCATTTGTCCTTATAACAGCGCTTGGGATTCTCGCCGAAGGCGCACTTCATGGCAGCCTCCGCCTTGACAGTCATGCTGTCTACGCGCTTGCCCGCGGTTTTGATCACCGTGAAAGTGCCGCCCAGGACATTGGCGCTTCCCGGCCCCGTGCACACCGTCGTTATGCCGGCTTCTCTCGCCGCCGCAAAGCTCGGGTCCATAGGATTTATGCCGTCGATGGCACGCAGCTGAGGACAGCATATATCGTTCATTTCGTTGTAATCGTGTCCTTCGTAGCCTATCCCGTAGCCGTCAAGACCGATATGTGTGTGCGCGTCAACAAAGCCCGGCCACACGTCGAGACCCGAGGCGTCAAATACATCGCAGCCCTCGGGCGCCGGAAGGCCGCTTCCTATGGCGGCTATTTTCCCGTCTTCCATTAAAATATCCGATATGTAGGGTTCTCTTCGTACCGCGTCGTGGATGTTTCCGTTTCTGATAAGTGTCATAAGTATCTTCCTGCCTTTCCGTGATCATTTTTTTAATATTGCTTCTCTTTTTTTATAATCGGGCATAAAATACGCGATGAGTCGGTAAAATTCCTTTCCGTGATCTTTATACCGTATATGCGCCAGCTCGTGCACTATCACATAATCTATCGCTTCCTGAGGGTAGAGCATCAGTCTGTATGAAAAATTAAGGCTGTTATCCGAGCTGCAGCTTCCGAATCTTTTCTGTGCCGACGATATTTTAACACGGGCCGGATATAGGCCCATGATATCGGCAAAATATTTCACGCGAGGGGGTAATCTCGTGTGTGCGGCCTCCTTGAGCCCGCATATCTCGGCTTCTGTGAGAGGTCTTCTGTACGGCGATCCCATGCGCTCGGATTGACGCGCACGTGCTCTTTCTACCCAATCGGCGTGCGAGCTCACGAATTTCGCTATCTCCTTTTCGGGCGTTCCCCGCGGCGCGCGTATCATCACCGATCCGTCCGTACCGACCTCGGCGCACAATGTACGTCTTTTTGAGTAAATTACTGTGTAATCGAACATACGTTTCTCCATTCGGTAAAATGCTATATAAGTATAGCAGTGCCCGGGGCTTTTTTCAACGGCATGAACGCAGCCGCACGCAGCGGAAAATAACATATTGACACAGGTCGCTGAAATAACGTATAATACTTCCCGCTTGTTGCTTATGGAAGCAATGTTTCATGGGTGACTTGCTTATGGTGGCTATAGCTCAGCTGGTTAGAGTACCAGGTTGTGGCCCTGGGGGTCATGGGTTCGAATCCCATTAGCCACCCCATACTTACCGGGCAAAATAGCCCAAGACCACGAAAAACCCCGATCGCCTTATCGGGGTTTTCGCATTTTGCCGGTCGTCTGTGTTATTTCAGCGGATCTGACCCGTGTTTGTTTTTTTCATAGTCGATCCCGCCTAATTTGTTATTTATGATATTAAAGGCTCTTATAAGCATTTCATAATTGATCTTATAGAAAATATTCAGTCCTTTTCTCTGTGAAATGTAAATAATATTATTTGTATAAAGTATATCTATATGACGAAGTACCGTGGCCACCGGCTGATCGACTGTTTTGGCGGCCATTGTAGCAGTAAGCTCTTTATGTTCGGTCAATGCCTTAAGTACCGAAAGTCGGGTATCATTGCCGAGCGCAATGAAAAAATGCCTCAGATCGATACTGTCTTCATCTGTTCTTGATTTTAAATAATTTTCATAAAATACGCCGAAAAGCACTTCCGTATATTCATTTTTACCGGCACTTCTCATAATATACGGATTCAGCAAAGAAACTGCAAAATGAGTTTTATCATAATCGTCTGTAAAATCATGCCGGAGTA
>CANQOI010000021.1 GCA_947625435.1 uncultured Clostridia bacterium
TTCTCCTTAAGAATGCGAAAAACCCCGATAAAATCGAGGTTTTTCGCTGGGCATCTTTTTTGTTGCCCTCTTATGGTGCGACCGACGAGACTTGAACTCGTACGAGGGTTGCTCACACGCCCCTCAAACGTGCGCGTCTGCCAATTCCGCCACGGTCGCATGCAATGCTTCAAACGAAACAGCATGTGCTATTATAGAGTCAAGACCTGCGCTTGTCAATAGCAAAAATCAAAAAATTGCAGCAGGTTGCAGCCGCCAAAATCAAAAAATCGCGATCGCGACAGCGATTCGGGTCATGGCGCAGGCAGTCATCCCCGCCTTTCACTGCGATTTTCCGTGCGCCTTTCACCGCGCCTTTTTCTCGCGCTCCTTCGCGCGCGATCGCCCAGATTAAGGCCCGCCATCCCGAAAACGGAACCGATGAGGAGCCCCGAGAGCAGCATAGTGAGAATGTCCTTATTGAAAGAGACCCCGCCCTCCGCATACCAGCGAATGATAACGAGTATTAACATGTAGACAAGACCCACCAGAGAGCCGTTGAACCATCCTCCCGAACCGGCAGCCGCGGTCGAATAAAATGAGGCCGCTATGATGCCCGCCAGAACAGTCGTGAGCACCGACGGCGGCATATATTCCTCGGGAAAATCCGTCACGCGCACTGCAAGAGCTATCAAAAAAAACAAAGGCACGGATATCATAAAAGAAATGAGTATCCCTCTCATAATATAAAAATATCTCCCGTGCTCCGCTCTTTCGTACTTTTTCCTTATTTTCACGTATTTCTTCATAACACAAAAGTCCGTATACATTCATTCGGTAAAATGTATGAACGTGAAATGCGATATATGCGCATATGACCCGGCAAGAGCGCAAAAAATCAATTGCGCGCGGAAGCGGAAACTGCTAAAATAAAACAAAACAACACCTCCGGAGGTCATATGTAAAATGAAAGTGCTTATTTTAAACGGCAGTCCGAGAAAAGACGGAAATACGCGCATAGCGCTGAGCGAGATGGAGAAGATATTTCACAAGAACGGAATAGAGACAGAGTACATACATGTGGGAGGAATGGACATAAGAGGGTGCCTCGCCTGCGGCGGGTGCTATGATACGGGAAAATGCGTGATAGACGACATAGTGAACAAAATAGCTCCTGTATTTGAGGAAAGCGACGGGCTCGTGGCAGGCAGCCCGGTATACTACGCGTCGGCGAACGCCACGCTCATAGCGCTCCTTACGAGACTGTTTTACAGCACGCATTTTGACAAGACTATGAAGGTGGGCGCCGGCGTTGCCGTGGCAAGGCGGGGAGGAACGTCCGCGGCATTTGACGAGCTCAATAAATTTTTCACCATATCGGGTATGCCAGTGGCTTCGAGTCAGTACTGGAACAGCGTACACGGCATGAATAAGGGAGAGGCAGCGCAGGATGCGGAGGGACTTCAGACGATGCGCACACTGGCGGAAAATATGTCATTTCTGATAAAAAGCATAGCGCTGGGCAGGGAGGCTTACGGACTGCCCGTGCGCGAGCCTAAACAGTCCACGAATTTTATAAGATGAACATAAAATCTGTTGACAGCAAAAATAATAAACTGTATACTTTTCAGGTATTATTAGGGTCAAACAGTTGTAGGAGGAATTTTTACTATGACACGCAAAGGGCTATTATCTGCGATATTGTTGGCTGTCACACTCGCTTTTGTGCTGATCATGACAGGCTGCGGCACTGTTGAAGAAGGCGAGTCCACATGGGCAGCTCAGGGAAAGGATCCTGCTTTTACCGTGCAGCAGGAGCTTGCCGCGGACAGGCTTGTGCAGTTCGGCGTATATCCGCAGAAAAGAGCAGAAAGTGCCGTTCAGAACGAGATAAAGACAAATGTCACGATAGATCCCGAGACCGGTCTGTGGAATGAGTGCGATAACGAAACGATGTACGCACGGTACGACCTGGAGACGGGCTACTTCGTGTATGCGGCCAAGAAGGACGGCGTGAGACAGGAAGAACAATATTATATGGAGTGCGACGACGCGCTCTACCTTGTGGAACCTCTTCAGTGGATAGTGTTGGAAACACAGGGATCCGACAGCATAATAATCTCAAATAAAATAATCGACGGCGGAAGAAAATATGTCGATCAGTACGGTGAGTGCACATGGGCGGATTCGTCCCTTCGCGACTGGCTGAACGGAACGGGAGATTACGATGCCGCGATGGGCGATCTGTACAAGACGGAGCTCAATTTCATAAACAGAGCATTTACCGCTTCCGAGATAAACAAAATAGAGACAGTGTCTCTTCCTTCGACCGACAATGAGATATACGGAACGGACGGCGGAGACGACACTGATGATAAAATATATTGTCTGTCCGAGAGCGAATTTGAAGAATATTTCAAGACAGAAGGCAGCGAGTTCAATGCAACGGCATATGCCACGGATTACGCAAAGGCAAGGGGCGCCGAGGCATCCGGCAATTCACTTGCCGCGTGGTGGCTCAGAGATCCGGGAGCCAAGACGTTCATGCTCGGCGTAGGAAGGAGCGGAGACGTATCGGACGGCGGATACAGTGTCAAGGATACAGGCATGGGAATACGCCCCGTACTCAAAGTGCCTACTTCCGCACTTGAGAAAGTACCCGTTCAGGACAGTGCGGACAACGCGGGCAATTGATGAGCAGATAAATAGTTATTGACAATGCGGCACTTGTGTTGTATTATTACCAAGCGCTCTGTGGTCTGCAGGGCGCTTGAATATGATCTATTAGCTCAGTCGGTAGAGCACCTGGCTTTTAATCAGGGTGTCCGGAGTTCGAGCCTCCGATAGATCACCAGACTTGTCCGAATCTGCCGATGCAGATTCGGCTTTTTAATTTTTATGTTAAAAGAGTACTATCAAGGAGAACTGTCTTATGAGTGAGAATCCCGAAAGCACACAGAGGAATATAACGGAGCCTTCCATAATGTCGGGCTTTGTTGAACTGCTTCCAAAAGAGCAGATGATAATGACGCGCATGACCGACATTATAAAGAATACATTTGAAAGCTACGGATTTATACCGCTTGACACGCCTGTGCTCGAGAAGGCCGATGTGCTTCTTGCCAAAAGCGGCGGAGAGACGGCAAAGCAGGTATACAGATTTCAGAAGGGAGACAGCGACATCGCGATGCGCTTCGATCTCACTGTTCCTCTTGCAAGATATGTCGCGCAGCACTACGGAGAGCTCACATTCCCCTTCAGAAGATATCATATAGGTAAGGTGTACAGGGGAGAGAAGCCTCAGAAGGGGCGCTTCAGGGAATTTTACCAGTGCGATATAGACATAATAGGAAACGGCAGGCTCGGCATAGTAAACGACGCGGAAATAGTCAGCGTCATATATTCCGCCTTCAGCGCCCTCGGACAGTCCGGCATAGTGAACATGGGCGATTTCGTGATAATGATAAACAACAGGCGGCTCATGAACGGATATTTCGAATATCTGGGTATAGACAATACCGTTGAAGTCCTGAGGAGCATCGATAAGATAGACAAGACGGGAAGGGAAAGCGTGAGAAAAGAGCTCACGGGGCCCGTCGGGATACCGGAAGACAAGGCGGACAGTATACTCGATCTTATAGAGATAAGCGGCAGCCCTAAGGAGACCGTGCAGCGCCTGAAGGAAATGAACATAGAAAACGATACGTTCAGGCAGGGACTTTCGGAGTTGGAAACGGTATGCGGCAACATAGAATTCCTCGGCGTAGACAGCGATCATTTTGCCGTAAATCTTAAGATAGCGCGCGGACTTGATTATTATACCGGTACTGTGTACGAGACAGTCCTTAAAGATCACCCTCAGCTCGGGAGCATATGCTCGGGAGGACGCTATGACGAGCTGGCTTCAAACTATACAAAGCAGAGCCTCCCGGGGGTAGGTATATCGATAGGGCTTTCCAGGCTGTTCTACCAGTTGAACGAGATAGGGGCGCTTGACTTCGGCGGCGTTTCCACTCCCACGAAGATACTTTTCATACCCATGGCGGACACCGTGTCGTACACGCTCGGCAAAGCGGCGGAGTTCAGAAGGGCGGGTATCGCGTCCGAGGTATATCTCAATGACGGTAAAATGTCGAAGAAAATGTCCTATGCGGACAAGCTCGGCATACCGTATGTTGCGGTGATCGGCAGCGATGAGACGCAGAGCGGACGCTTCAGGCTGAAAAATATGGCCACGGGCGAGCAGGTCGAGATTTCGTGCCCGGATGAGGCCAAAAAATATTTGACATAAATAGGTTTTGTATGTAGAATGTTACGGAATTCAAGTTAAAAGGAGCCGCGTGATATGAGAAAGAGAACGCTTCTTACCAATATATTCATAGTCATACTCATGGTCGCCATAGTATTTGTTCTGATGGCATTTTTCGAGGTATTTCCCGAGGCATACCAGACAAAGATACTCTTCGTATCCATGTCAGTGGCGCTCGTGTCAGTGGCGCTCGTGGATATAGTCTTCCCGCTTGTGGACAATATAGGCAGATTCAGGCGTGAGACGCCATATAAGGTAAAGACATTCGTAAAGATCGTGCTCTTCATAGTGGCTATAATATTCCTCGTATGCACCGTAAAGGGCGTTTCCTTCTTTGCAAATCCTCAATTTGTGGGAATAGCGCTCTTCTGTGTGGCATATCTCGCACAGTTCTTCATCGATCTCGACAAGAACAAGAATGCCGAAGCTGAAGAAGACGAGGAAGAAGAGTATGACGGGAATGAGGATTACGACGAGGAGTTCGTGGATGACGACGACACATTTGATGTGTCCGATGAAGATGACAGCAAATAACCCGTGATCGATTCGCCGTCGGAGCTTACCGGTATCACAGTGCCGAATCTGCCGCGCATATTGTGATCCGAGGCGCATGTAAATTCAATAAAATCATCGGAATGTCCTTTGAGAATACCGCCTTTGTAGGTTTCGAAAAGGACATTTGCTTTTGCTCCCGACCTGACGCGTTCGTCGAGGAGCTCTTTTTTTATATCCGCCTGAATGCCCGCGAGCCTCGCCGCCCTTTCCTTTTTAACATCTGACGGCACCTGATCCTTCATATCAAAGGCTGCGGTGCCCTCGCGCTTTGAGTAGGGGAAAATGTGCAGATGCAGGAAGCGCACATTATTTATAAAATCGACGGTGTCGTTGAAATCGGATTCCGTTTCACCGGGGAAACCCACTATCACATCGGCAAAAAGACAGCAGCCGGGGAACGAGTCTTTAAGATACATTATATTGCGCATAGCCGTATCGGCATTATATTTCCGTTTCATGGCGGCGAGCACTCTGCTGCTCCCGCTCTGAAGCGAAATGTGAAAGTGAGGGCACAGCTTTTTGCAGCTCTTAAGTCCGTCCGTGACATCACGGCTTATGTAAAACGGGTCGAGAGAGCCGAGCCTTATGCGGCTTATGCCGTCCGTATCGTCAATTTCCTTAAGAAGCGATATAAGGTCATAGCTGTATGACGATATCTCGATGCCGGTCACGACTACCTCGCGGCAGCCGCCCTGCGCAAGAGCGCGCACCTCGCGCATCACATCGTCTATGGGCCTGGAGCGCACCGGCCCTCTTGCCTTCGGAATGATGCAGTATGCGCAGTGCGAAGAACAACCGTCCTCTATTTTAATGTAAGCGCGCGTCCTTCCGAAGCGGCACACGGACGGACCGGCCAGACGCTCCGTAAAGGGCATAATGTCGATCTCCGCGGCACGGCTCCCGCTGCCGCCGCTCCCGCTCTCGCTGCTCCCGCTCTCGCCGCTCCCGCTGCTTTTGTGCTCCGAAGCATATTTTAAGATCCTGTCCGCGACAGAGATCTTGTCCTCGTTGCCGGTTATGAGAGATACGCCTCCGATACCTGCGATGAGCTCCGGCTTCCTCTGAGCAAGACATCCCGTCACCGCTATAAAAGCATCCGGATTCAGCCTGTGCGCCCTCCTTATGAACTTGAGGGCCTTACGGTCGCTGTCGGCCGTTACCGTGCACGTGTTTATTATATAAATATCGCACACATCGTCAAAAGAGCGTATGCGCACGCCCTTAGACGCAAGAGCCTCCGAAATGGCTTCACTTTCATAAAAATTCACCTTGCAGCCGAGAGTATAAACGGCAGCAGAATAATTGACACTCTCTATGATAACACGCCCCGTCCGCAGTAAAATGTATGTAAAATACACGTAAAAATACATGTAAGATATCAACAGTAAAATTATATATCTAAAAGCACCGATGTCAATTGACAGAAAAAATAAAACTTATTATACTTAAGAGAGCAGCATACTTAACGGGGGATTGCTATGTACAGAAAGAACACAGTATGTATAATGCTTGTTTTTCTATTACTCGGATTTGTCATATCCACGCAGATAAAATCGGTGGCTGCGGACAGGTACGGTCTTTCCGCCGCCGAGGTATCGGAAATAGACGAGTGCGAGAAGCGCATACAGGAGCTCACCCGTGAAATAGAAGACACAAAAGCGGAGTGCGCGGAGCTGAAGGATACATACAATGCGCACCTTAAAGAACTGTACGAGAACGATCAGCAATTTTACAACCTGTATAAAAAATACGAAACGGATATAAACGAATACAAGCTTTACGCCGGGCTTACGACCGTAACGGGACCGGGCATAGACATAGGCCTCGACGACGCCCACAGGAGCTCGGAATCACTGCCCGCCTTTATAGTGCACGACATATACATAAACGAGCTCCTCAATGTGCTCAAGGCCGCGGGCGCTCAGGCGATATCCGTGAACGGCCAGAGGATAATACCCATGTCCGAATTCCTGTGCCTCGGCCCCAGCATAAGGATAAACAACACGAGGCTTTTCCCGCCGTATCACATATATGCGGTAGGCGATCCGGACAAGCTCCTTGCGGCAGTAAGAGACAGCGTCATATATAAGAACATGGTGAGCGAGAATCTGATAGTGGATCCCGTCATTTCACAGGAGATAACGGTAAACGCATATAACAGAACGTATACGGGATACATAAACATGCTCGAACAGTACGAATGAGGAAAACGGTGGTAGAAAATGACAGGTAATTCAAGCAAAACAGTCAGGAACATAGCGATAACGGCCGTGTGCGTCCTTCTCGGCATATTTATATCGATACAGTATAAGAGTCTGAGCGCGAACAACGCGGCGCCCTCCTCGAATGAAGACAGACTCGCATCGCTCCAGGCGCAGCAGCTGAGACTGATACAGGAAAACGAGAATATGCGAAGCGAGAAGGAAGACCTGGAGAAAAAAATAAGCGAGCTGGAAAATGCCACGAATGACGAACAGATAGACAGCCTCAGGAGAGAGCTTGACAACATAAAGAAATTTGCCGGCACCACAACGGTGGCGGGACGCGGCATATACCTGTCGATAACAATAAACGAACAGATGCGCGAGGCCACGCTCCAGAGGCACCTGCTCAAGATAGTGAACGAGCTCAAGGCCTCTACGGCGCAGGCGATATCGTTCAACGGAGAAAGACTTACCGCCATGACCGAGATACGCGCCGCGGGAGAATATGTCGTGATAAACGGAAGGCAGCATTCGCAGCCGTTTGAGATATATGCCATAGGAAATCCCCAGGCCATGATAAGCGGACTGTATTTAAGCGGCAACGGACCGCTGGCGGATCTTGAGAGCGAAGGCAATTGCGACATAGTATGCGAAGCGAGAGACACCGTGACAGTGAACGCGTGCCAGAGCGGAGATATAAACACGGATCTCATTTCAAACAAATAACAGACAAATAACAGACCTTTCCGTAAATAACATACATATGACAGCCCCTGCATAATATTAAACGGTACAGTATTATGACAGGGGTGTCTTTATGCGGACAGTTAAGATATCAAAGATATCAAAAATATCGAAATTGTATGTGATAATGCCCGTGATACTTCTCATGGCGCTCATCGCATATCCGGTGGCGCATGTATTTCACGGCGGGGATGACAGATATGCCTCCGAGATAACGGAAGAATACGAGGTGAGCACATCCGGCTCCGTATGCAGCTGGGGACTGAAGCGCGGCAGGAACGGCTCCGTGCCCGAGGTGTCGAAAAGGGACGCCGAAATACTCCTATCCGGCGGGGGACTGTACATAGGGGACATAAACGAGAACAAAATGTATCTCACATTTGACGAAGGCTATGAAAACGGGCTCACAGAACAGATACTGGACGTACTCAAGGAGGAGAACGTCAGAGCGATATTCTTCATAACGGGAGATTATCTCAAAAGGAACGGCGATATAGTGCGCAGGATGCTCGAAGAGGGGCACGAGGTGGGAAATCACACCATGAACCACTTCTCAATGCCCGGGCTCGATCCCGTAAAATGCGAGAGTGAGATACTTGAGCTTGACAGTCTGTTCTTTGAAGAATTCGGAGAGCACATGCGCATGCTGCGCCCGCCGAAGGGCGAATATAACGCACAGGTGCTCGGTATCGCGAAAAAACTCAATTACAAATGCATAATGTGGAGCTTTGCGTATAAAGACTGGCTCACAAACGAGCAAAAGGGCGCGGAATACGCATATAAGACTATAACGGAAAATTTTCACAACGGAGCAGTGCTCCTGCTTCACGCAGTGTCGGAGGACAATGCAGGCGCGCTCTCGTCGGTTATAAAAGAGGCGAGGAAGCAGGGCTACGAATTCGGCTCTCCGGAGGATCTTTCAAGATGAGCATGCCTTCTGTCAGGATATACGGGAACCGCCTGGTGCAGATACTCGCGCACAGAGGACTCTGCGGGTGCACCGAAAGCGAGATCGATATAAACAGCGGCGCGGGCGTCATATGCATAAAAGGAAAGGATCTCGCCATAGCCGAGATAAATGACGAATATATATCGGTAAAGGGCGACGTAAACAGCATAACATACGGAAATTGACACGGGAATCGACACGGAGAAGCGCATATGTACAGATTCGTAAATTACATGCAGAACTATGTGGGCATAAAAATATCGGGACAGAGGCCGTATAAATTCATAAACATATGCCTCAAAAGGCGCATCGCCCTGTGGAACATAGAACGCATATCGGAAAATGAATTCAGCCTCTGCATGTTCGCGGGAGATTTCAGAAAGAACGTGCGCGCCGTAGCCTTGAAATCTCATGTGAGAGTACATATAACGTATAAAAAGGGAGTAAAATATTCACTTAAAAAAATGATCGCGCGAAGATCCTTCATAGCCGCGCTGATAATGACAACATGTCTTTTCTGCCTTCTCAGCTCCGTTGTATGGCGCATAGACATAGAAGGCGCCGACGCGGCTCTCAGAGTGAGCACAAGGGCGCTGCTGGGTGAAATGGGCATAAAAAGAGGCATGTTCATGTCCGATGTGAATGTAAAAGCCGTTTCAAGTGAAATACTCGGGAAGGACAAACGCCTCTCATGGGTCGGCGTCAGGAAACACGGCACTACGCTCACCGTAGAGCTTGACAAGGCGTCATTTTACAAAGAAAAAGAATCGGAGGACATAAAGGACGGAGAGCCCCGCGATATAGCCGTTTCGAAGGACTGTCAGCTTTACAAAATAACCGTTGTGAACGGCGCCAAGCTCCAAAACGAGGGCAGCGCCGTGCTGTCCGGTGAGACCGTTATAAGCGGAGAGGGCGGATGCGCCGAGGGAACGGTGCAGGGGATCGTGCGGTACAAGGCTGAAGCGAAAGTTTCGGAAAGCGCGGAAATGCTGAGATTCACGGGCAGGAGCAGCGAAAGAACGTCACTTTTGTTGTTCGGCCTTAAGATAGATCTGCCGGCATGGGGAAGGAATAAAGGAGATTTTACGTCATACGACAGCTTTTACACAGAAAAATATCTCATAAACGACAGTGTACCCATAGGTACGGGGCACCTTGTCATGAAGGAGACGGCATACGAAAAAGCGGAGCTGAGCCGCGAAGAGGCGGAAATGAAGGCGAAAACGGACACGGAGACCATGCTGGACGCGGTCATACCCGACGACGCCGAAATACTCGCCACATACGGATGCTTTACGGAAAAGGACGGAGCGCTGTACTACACCGCGGAGGCGGAGGTGCTCGAAAACGTGGGCGTATACGTAAAATCCCCGCCCGAAAAGGCCGAAGGATGACATTTTAAAAATTAAAGTGTATAATCGGCAGCGTAAAACTTCTCGTAAACAGGAGGATCGCGCCATGACGCTCCAACAGCTCCACTATGTGATAACAGTTTCCGAAACGGGATCATTAAACAAAGCGGCGGAGATACTTTACATTTCACAGCCGTCGCTCACAGGCTCGGTGCAGGCACTGGAAAATGAACTGGGAATAACGATATTCCACAGGAGCGGGCGCGGCATGACGCTCACGAACGACGGACTTGAGTTCATAACGCACGCAAGACAGGTGTACCATCAGTATGAGCTCCTGTTGGACAAATACGGAAATTCGGAGCATATCAAAAAGAAATTCGGCATATCGACGCAGCATTATTCCTTCGCGGTAAAAACGTTCGTTGAAATGGTAAAGAATTTCAACATAGCCGAATACGAGTTCGCCATAAGAGAGACAAAGACGCGCGAGGTCATAGACGATGTGAGCACGCTCAGGAGCGAGATAGGCATAATATATCTCAGCGATTTCAACAGGAAGATAATAACGAACCTCCTGAGGGCGAACGAGCTGGAATTTCACAGGCTGATAGAATGCAAGGCGTACGTTTATATATGGAGAGGACATCCCCTCGCCGGGTGCAGCTCGATACGCTTCGAGCAGCTGTCGGACTACCCGTGCCTTTCCTTCGAGCAGGGAAGCGACAGCTCATTTTACTTTGCGGAGGAGATACTGAGCACGAACGAATATCCGCGGACGATAAAGACGAACGACAGAGCCACTATGCTCAATCTCATGGTGGGTCTCAACGGATACACGCTCTGCTCGGGTATAATATGCGAGGAGCTGAACGGCCCGGAATATATAGCCGTGCCCTTCGATTATGAGGGCGACACGTCCGACGGGCTCATGGAGATAGGATATATCGTAAAGAAAAACGTTATTTTGAGTAAAATGGGAACTATTTATATCGACGAGATGAAAAAATATCTTGAATCGTACGCCAAAAGAAAGGTATAGGTATAACCTATAGTTCGCTATATAAACTGAGTATTAGACAAATAACCGGCCGGGTGTAAAATATGCGGGTGCTTCGGGCACACAGCATTTAGGAGTTGATACGGTTTGACTGAGATACTTTGGCACGGTCGGGGAGGACAGGGCGCATTCACAGCCGCCAGATTGGCGGGGTGCGCATATGCCATGAAAAGTGAAGATTGCTACGCGCTCGCATTCCCGTCCTTCGGGCCGGAGAGAAGGGGAGCGCCCATACGGGCTTTCACAAAGCTCGGAAACAGCGGGATAGGCGACAGAAGTGAGATAGAAAAGGCCGATTTCAGTATATTTCTTGACGATACGCTGTACACGGAGTCCGCATTTTCGGAGCTCAAAGAAGGCGGCATTATAATCTTAAACACAAAACATGATATTTCACGCCCGGGACTGTACTGCATAGACGCCGACGCCATTGCGGTGGAGACTCTCGGCATACATATAACGAACACCGTGATGCTGGGTGTGCTCGCCGCCGTTATGAGCGGACGGGACAGCGAGGTCATTACAATGGGGGATATAGAAAAAGCAGTGCGCCTTTGTCTTCCCGCTAAGATACAGGATAAGAACACGGCGGCCGCCGCAAGGGCTTTTGAGGAAGCTGTGAGCATGAAAGCGAGGCGCGTGCAATGAAGCCGTATTTAAGAGACCACACACCCGTACTTTTGAGCGAGATACCGGACGCGCCTTCATATGAGGCGGGATTCCTTGTGAGCAAAAACGCAGGCTGGAGGAGCACGAGACCCGTTATAGACACCGAAAAATGCACCGGATGCCTCATGTGCTATCTGCATTGCCCCGAGGGCGTTATATACAAAGCCGGCGGCAAGGTCGCCGTTGATTACGATTTCTGCAAGGGCTGCGGCATATGCGTCAGGATATGCAGGGCCGGCGCGATAGAAACGGAGGCTGAGAGATAATATGGCAAGACAGTTCATTTCCGGGAACGAAGCGTTTGCCTCGGGAATAAGGCTCGCAAAGCCCCACGTGATATCCGCGTACCCCATAACGCCTCAGACCGTGGTGGTGGAGAGGCTTTCAGAAATGGTTGAGGACGGGAGCCTCAGGAGCGAATTCATACACGTGGAATCGGAGCATTCCGCTCTCTCGTGCGCCATAGGCGCCTCGTCCGTGGGGGCAAGGGCCTTTACGGCCACATCTTCGCAGGGGCTTCTGTACATGGCGGAATGCCTCGTATATGCTTCGGGCGGGCGTTTTCCGATAGTCATGATGAACGCGAACCGGTCAACGGCGCTGCCGTGGAACATATACGGAGATCAGAGAGACTCCCTCGCACTTCTTGACTGCGGCTGGATACAGGCTTATGTGAAGGACGCGCAGGAGGCTCTCGACATAGCCCTCATGAGCTACTACATTGCGGAAAACGAGCGCGTTTCAACGCCCTTCATGGCGAACCTCGACGGATTCGTGCTGACTCACACTTATGAAGTGGTGGACGTGCCGGAGAGCGACAGGGCGGATCTGTTCCTTCCTCCGTATGAGACGGACAACAGGCTCGATCTTGAAAATCCGCGCAACCTCGCATTCTCCGCGGGGCCGGAGTACAACGCCGCATTCAAGTACAAAGAGCACGCAGGCATGATGAATGCCAAACAGGTGATAACAGAGGCCGAGGCGCGCTTTGAAAGGATATTCGGAAGAAAATATACGGGACTCATTGAAGAGTACAGGACAGAGGACGCGGAGTATATCCTTATAACTCTCGGCAGCATATATCCTCTCGCCTGTGAAACGGCGGACGCCCTGAGGACGGAGGGCGTAAAGGCGGGTATCATAAGGATAAGATATATGAGACCCTTCCCGGCAGTTGAAATAGCCGAAGCAGTCTCCGGGGCAAAGGCGGCGGCCGTACTCGAAAAGGACATATCCTTCGGAAATGAAGGCACCGTATATACAAATGTAAACTCCGCGCTCCACACTGCGGGCGTGCGCACGGTCACATCGGACTACATAGGCGGACTCGGAGGCAAGAGCATATCGGGAAACGACATAAGACACATATATGACAGGATGATGAGCGGAGTATCCGAGGTGCGTTTTATAGGGATAGACGACAGGAGCGGGGAAGGCGGTGACGCATCGTGAGCATAAATGTCAGGGATCTGAACGAAAGTGAATTCTTCTACGGACACAAGGCGTGCGCGGGATGCGGCGGAAGCCTGGCGGTGAGGATAGCGCTCAAGGTGCTGGGAGAGCGTTCCGTGGCGGTGCTCCCGGCGGGCTGCATGTCGGCTGTAGGATTTAATTTTCCGCAGCTGTGTTTTGCGAACAACGCCATAATATCAACATTCGCGGGCACGGCATCGATGCTCACGGGCATAGAGGCGGGGCTCCGCGCAAAGGGCGTCAGCGATTTTCACGCGGTGGGATTTGCCGGGGACGGAGGCACTGCCGACATAGGACTGCAGGCTCTTTCGGGAGCGATAGACAGGAACGACAATATCATATATATATGCTATGACAATGAGGCGTATATGAACACGGGCATACAGAAGAGCTCTCTCACGCCCTTCGGAGCCAGAACGACCACGACTCCCGCCGGCAAGAATATACGGGGAAATGTGAAGGACAAGAAAAACATGTTTGAGATAGTGGCGGCTCACGGCATACCGTACGCGGCCACGGCGAGCATAGGATATATGAACGACTTCATGAACAAGGTGGATAAGGCGTCGCGCATACACGGTACGAAGTACATACATGTCATGGCGCCGTGTCCTACAGGCTGGGGTCATGAGCCGTGTGAAACGGTCGAGATAGCAAAGGAGGCCGTGGACTGCGGGCTGTGGTATCTTGCGGAATATGAGGATTCCGAATATATACTGAACAGGAACGTAAAGGATTTCACGGACATTTCACAGTATCTGAGGAAACAGAGCCGCTTCAGACATCTTCGGGACGAGGATATAGAATATATAACGAAGTCACGCGATGCGAAGTGGAATGAGATAAGGACAAAATACAAAACGGTCTGAACAGACCACATCAGGAGGAATATAAAATGCCTAACGGAAAATATTGGGACGAAAAGCTTGAAACGATGCCGAGAGAGGAGCTTGAAGCAAGGCAGCTCGAGGATCTTAAGGAAATAGTTAAATTTGCGTACGACCACGCGCCGTACTATAAGCGGTCATTTGACGAAGCGGGAGTAAAGCCGGAGGATATAAAGACGCTCTCGGACATACAGAAATTCCCCTTCATAGACAAGAAGACACAGAGAGATACGCAGGGCGTAGGCTCTTTTCTCGGCGAGCTCTGCGCCGTTCCCGAGGAGGACGTGGTGTTCATATCAACATCGTCCGGCTCTACCGGCGTGCCTACAATGAGCCCTTTTACAAAGAAGGATTTCGATGAGTTCCAGGAAACAGAAAGCAGATGGTTCTGGCAGGTAGGGATGCGCCCCAATGACAGGTACGTGCACGCCCTTAACTTCTCGCTCTACGTGGGCGGCCCCGACGTTATAGGCGCTCAGAATCTGGGAGCGCTCTGCATATGGGGCGGCACTCTTCCCAGCGAGAGACTGCTTTTCGTGCTCAAAACGTATCAGCCCACTATAATATGGACGAGTCCGTCGTACGCATGGCAGCTGGGCGAGAAGGCTCTCAAGAGCGGCATCGATCCCAAAAAGGATCTCAATATAAAGAAGATAATAGTTGCCGGCGAGCTGGGCGGATCCATTGAGGCCACGAGAAAGGCAATAGAGGATCTGTGGGGAGCCGAGGTGTATGACTTCTACGGGCTTTCGGATATATTCGGAGCATGCGCCGCCATGTGCGAGGTCAAGGACGGCCTGCATATCGCCGAGAATCATATACTTGTCGAGACGGTGGACATAAATACGGGAGAGGTTCTGAAGCCCGGAGAGGTGGGAGAGCTTGTATTTACGACTCTCCGCAAGCACGCAAGACCCCTCATACGTTTCCGCACAGGCGATGTGGGACGCATAGATTACACTCCGTGTCCGTGCGGACGCACTCACGGCAGGATCCATATAAACGGCAGGAAGGACGACATGTTCATAGTTTCCGCGGTGAACGTTTTCCCCAGCGATATAGAAGCCGTTGTGAGAGAGCTGGAGGGTATAACGGGAGAATATCTCATACGCATATTCGAAAAGGATTATACGTGCAAGTATTCTGTTGAAATAGAAAAGAATTCCGACAATTCGCTTCCGGACGATGTGGTCGCGGACAGAGTCTCTTCGGCGCTCAAGGCCAGGATAGGCGTAAAGCCGTACAGCGTGAAGGTGCATAAGGACGGAGAACTCGGCACGCGTTCCGAACACAAGGCCAAGAGAGTCATAGACGAGCGGGTCCATACCGCATGACCCGGCGATCACGCGCAGGTATACGGAGGTAAAATATGCCGCAGCTTTCAAAAAGAACAGAAAATTTCACGGATTCGGTCATACGGCGCATGACGAGGATATCGCTCAGATACGGAGCGGTGAATCTGTCGCAGGGTTTTCCGGATTTTGAACCGCCCAAGGAGATACTCGAAAGACTGGCAGAGGTGACGAACGAAGATTACCACCAGTATTCGGTGACATGGGGAGCTCAGAATTTCAGAGAGGCGCTCGCCGCAAAACAGACGCGCTTCATGGGAAGGAAGATAGACCCCGATTCTGAAATTACTGTGACATGCGGGAGTACGGAGGCCATGATGGCCGCCATGATGAGCGTCGTGAACCCGGGGGATAAGGTCATAGTATTTTCGCCATTCTATGAAAATTACGGAGCGGACACCGTGCTCTCGGGAGCCGATCCCATATATGTTCCCCTGCATCCTCCTGAGTTTGATTTCGATCCCGAGGAGCTGGAAGCGGCATTTAAGCAGAGGCCTAAGGCTCTGGTGCTCTGCAATCCCTCCAATCCGTGCGGAAAGGTCTTTACGCGTGAAGAGCTCATGTTCATAGCCGGCCTTGCCGAAAAGTACGATTCTTTCGTGATAACGGACGAGGTGTATGAGCACATAGTATACGAGCCCTTTGAGCATGTGTATTTTGCGTCTCTGCCGGGAATGTGGGACAGGACGATATCCTGCTCGTCTCTTTCCAAGACATATTCCATTACCGGTTGGAGGCTCGGGTATGTGATAGCTCCTTCCTATATCACCGAGACTGTAAAGAAGGTGCATGATTTTCTGACCGTGGGAGCCGCAGCGCCGCTTCAGGAGGCGGCCGTTGTGGGACTTAAATTCGGCGATGAATATTATAAATGGCTCAGAGACAAGTATACGGATAAGAGGAATATTTTTCTCGGCGGGCTTGACCGCATAGGCCTCAGGCACACTGTGCCGGGAGGCGCGTATTACGTGCTCATTGTTATATCTGAGTTCGGATTTGAATCGGATACGGAGTTCTGCGAGGTGCTCGCAAGAGATGTGGGCGTGGGCGCCGTACCGGGTTCGAGCTTTTTCAGGGAAAATGTAAACAACCTCATAAGACTCCATTTTGCAAAGAAAACGGACACTCTGAATGAAGCGCTGTCGCGCCTTGAATGCATAAGAAATAAGATACCCGCACGCATATGATGCGGGTATCTTCATACTTACTTATTTGTCTTCGCTGTCTTCTTTACCGCCGCCGGGTGTGTAACATATTATGTCTTTTACCGTATTTACGGCATTTATCACGGTGCGGTCCATTTCCAACAGGTAATCGAGATATTTATATCCGTCTGGCTCTATATGGTAATAGCTCAGAACACGCCTCTTGCCGCTTATGACCTTCTTCTCTGACACATAGCCGTTGTCTATGAGTCTGTATATAGGGGCATAGAGGGAGCCCTGCTTTATATCAAACACGCCGCCGCTCAATTTCTTCAACTCACTGTTCAATTGGAACCCGTACATGTCCTCTTTTGTGAGAAGGAGCAGGAAAAGCAGTTCGATATAGGTACGTCTGTAATTTTCGTGGATATTCTTTTCGGTCGCCTGATCCATTCAAGCACAATCCCTTCATTAAATTAACTGCCAAATGATATCACAATCTGCATAAAAAATCTATGATAAATTGCCGTATATGTCACATTTTATATTTAGTTCAACATTGCATGTTTTTGTTGTTACAAATAAAACCTTTTTGACAAAAACCGCACTTGCTTTCGCAGAATCATTATCCGGCCATGTTTTGTTGCTCTTCAAGCTCCAACTGCTGTCAGCAATATTATTCGACGATGTAGAGGAAGTACACACAGAAGATTTGCCGTAAACATAGCTGAACTTACCGTACAGTACATATGTCCAAAGTAAATCACCGTTATCACTGTAATGATTTACAGTTTTTTTACCGCTTTTGCTTACGGAAGACACAGTCTCGGTATCAGAAATCTGAGACAGATCATCGGAAAGCTCTAACAAGGTCACTACCATGTAGCTGCCGTCATCAAACGTTTTAACCGTCTGAGATATTTCGCTCCAATCATCTTCTGCGGGAGCGTCCGCAAAAACCGGTACAGAATTAACAGCGATGACGCCTATCATAAGGCAAAGAACCAAAAGCTTTTTCATATAAAACCCTCCCTTAAATTATTTATACTCAATATCAGTCAACTGAGAGATCCACAGTATAATAACCGGGTCCCTCCGATATGTCGATAATGATTTCGGTCGCAACATAAATGACAGCTACCAAAATGATGATTGAAGCGGCGATTATAATTGATTTTTTAATAATTCTGCGGGTCCTTCGCAGCGACGTAACATCCTTGCCCTGATAATCGGAAGCAATATCATCGGGAAAACCGAAAATATCTGTCACATCATTCATGGATCTAACAGCTCCCTCATCGATCTTAGCATCTATATCAGACTTGAGATCCGAGAGTATCTTATCCTTCTCCTCCTTATCGCAGATCAAAAGTGATCTAATGTTCCTGTAGTATTTTCTGAGCTTCTTAGATAGTTTTTCTTCCATAATTCTGCGCCCTCCCTGTCTTATTATACGGAATATCAGTCAACTGTGAAATCTATTTTCATATAATACGTTCCCTTGGCTATATTGATGATCAGAATGATCACAACATATAAAACGGCAATTAAGATCAAAATTAAAACGACTGCTATGATCGATTTTATGATGATCCTGCGTATGTTTCGCAGTGATGTGACATCCTTGCCCTGATAATCGGAGGCAATATCATCGGGAAAGCCGAAAATATCTGTCACATCCTTCATGGATTTAACAGCGCCCTCATCGATCTTAGCGTCGATATCCGACTTCAGATCTGAGAGTATCTTATCCTTCTCTGTCTTATCGCAGATCAACAGCGATCTAATGGTTCTGTAGTATTTTCTCAGCTTCTTAGATAACTTTCGTTCCATACAGGTTGCTCTCCTTATACTCAATTATTACCGATCTTGCTATGGGCATTTTAGCACATGTTTTTATATAAAACAATACATTTTCGATATATATGAATGGCAATTGCATAAAAATTTTCATTATTTACATTTTCAGAAAATGTACTTGACAAAAAAATAAATGTGTGATATTTATATGCCGTATCCTGATTAGGAAAAAATTTATATTTTGAACAACGCTTTTAGTTTTATTAAGGTGGTGATGAATATGAAAAGAGTGTTGTTTTGCTGCTTTTTGTTGATCGTGTTATCGGTTTTTCCGGTATGCGCCTATGCTTCGGAGGAGACGCCTGCTTCGCCTACCAAGTATTATGCGGCAGGCCCGCGAGAAGGAGAAGTAACAAATATCGGCGTTGCCGTATATCCGGACAACTCATTTGAGATAACCGTATCTACAACAGAGAGGAATTTCGGAGCATTACGGTATCTGGTAGTATATGCGGAAAATGATGAACCGGTTATTGATGACCCTGTTCTGTTTTTAGGTGGCGTACCTGACAGACAAATGTGGAGTTACAGATTTTATGGTGGGGACGCGCTGTTCCCGACAGAGAATACGTATGCGCATCTGGATGAGAATGAGATGCTTAAGCCGGGCAGATACTATGCGATCATGGAGGACGAATGGGGAGGTATCGAGACTGAGAAAGCATACTTTACAATTCCGGATATTAACCTGTGGTGGACGCCGCAGCCTGTACCTACAGCAGAGCCTACGCCTACCGAGGAACCGGTAGTACGCACACAGAACCCAATATTGCCCACTATTTCCGTACAGACGAAGGCCTCGCCTTTGCATACGGCGGTAAACACTGATGCCAATGCATCTGACAGAAGCTCCGTACCGCTCATACTGTGCATTATTTTCGGTATAATTATACTCGCGGAAACTGTGTACATAGTGTTTGTACACATCAAAGATAAATAAAAATATATATAAGGGAGGAGATATCGGACATGAAAAAAGTGTTGTTTAGCTGTTTTTTGTTGATCGTGTTATCGGTTTTTCCGGTATGCGCCTATGCTTCGGAGGAGACGCCTGCATCGCATACTCCGTATGCGGGGGGGCTGCGTGAAGGAGAAATAACAAATATCGGCGTTGCCGTATATCCGGACAACTCATTTGAGATAACCGTATCTACAACAGAGAGTGATTTCGGAGCATTACGGTATCTGGTAGTATATGCGGAAAATGATGAACCGGTTATTGATGACCATGTTCTGTTTTTAGGTTGTGTCCCGGACATGCAAATGTGGAGCTACAGATTTTATGGTGGGGACGCGCTGTTCCCGACAGAGAATACGTATGCGCATCTGGATGAGAATGAGATGCTTAAGCCGGGCAGATACTATGCGATCATGGAGGACGAATGGGGAGGTATCGAGACTGAGAAAGCGTACTTTACAATTCCCGATAAAAACCTGTGGTGGACGCCGGAGCCCGTACCTACAGCCGAGCCTACGCCTACCGAGGAACCGGTAGTACGCACACAGAACCCAATATTGCCCACTATTTCCGTACAGACAAAGGCCTCGCCTGTGCATACGACGGTAAGCACTGATGCCAATGCATCTGACAGAAGCTCCGTGCCGCTCATACTGTGCATTATTTTCGGTATAATTATACTCGCGGAAACTGTGTACATAGTGTTTGTACACATCAAAATCAATTCAAAATCAGAATAAAAAACAGGAAAGGAATGAAAAATATGAAAATATTGAAGAAAATAAGAATATTTGCATTGATCGTCACAGCAACTGTTACTTTAAGTTTCTTGTCTCCTTTGGTATCACTTGCCGGTTTATATACCGCTGCCGATTTTCAAACAGTTCGCATGAATAACAAGGAAGCTGTAGAAAAATTAATTGAGCTTGCCACGGTTTACAATACGAAATACGTAAACGGGACTGTCGGCCAGAAGCTTACTGATGGTTTGATTGATAGTACTTCAAATAATTCGGGCGGCAACGAATCTCGTGCTGACAAAAATAAAAAAAGAGTTCCGTATAATTATTACGCTTTTGATTGCTGCGGAATGGTTAAAGCTTTATTCCTCTGGGGTTGGGACAGCGGTAAATATCAATATAATGGAAATGAGGATGTAGATCAGTCAGCTCTCTGGGAAATGTGTGATAACCAAAGCTATTCATTTACATCTAAAGAAAGTATAAAGCCGGGTGAGTTTTTGTATAGAAGTGGTCACTGCGGTATTTATATAGGTGACGGTTATGCGGTCGAATGTACTCCGGATTGGAACAGCGGCGTCCAGATCAGCAGAGTTATAATGAATGGGGATCCGTCAACAGATAAATCAGACCGTGCAAAAAAATGGACAGGCCACGGTGAACTGCCGTTCATTAAGTATACATACAATAACTTGTACAAAACATCATCCAAAGGTATGCTTCAGTTAAATAAAAGCTCTTATTCTCCGGGAGAACAGATAAGAATTACAGTTAAAGGTCTCGGAAACAGTTCTTATGATAACGCATTTATATCCATGTATTCAACGAGATTTCCAACTGAGACTTATAATAGCCTGAATAATTGGTGCTACATTTAAAACGGAAAACAAGAAAAGCCCGGCGGAACGCCTTCATCTACCGAGGTTCTGTATTTGGATGCTAATTCATACTTAAATGAAAAAAAGACAGCATTGTCTCCCGGTACCTATACGATTATGCTGTACCCTGACGGCGGCAGCGGATCAATTGACAAGATCACATTTGAAGTTAAGTATCCTACAATAAACAAGGCTTGTTATTCGGAGGGTTCGGTTGATGTGAGCATTAACGGGTATGTAAATGAATCCGCATGGGTTGGTCTATACTACAATAGTACGACAGACTTTCAATCTATTAAGTCACTTGCATGGCATTATGCTAACATTGAAGTAACAAACAGACTGGATTACGGTGGTTTTCATATAACACATGTACGCTTTAATGTAAGTAAGGTCAGCATTTCGAATGTTTCCAGTTACAAAATAACATTATTTACTGATGAAAATTACAATAATTTAGCCGATCAAAAGCAGCTGCAAGAAACATATCGTCATGATGATATTCTGACAAAATATTCCGGTACTACATATACGAACAAGCTGCATATAAGCTCAAAGTCATATGAGATCGGAGATGTAATGAAAATCGATTTTTCGAAAATAAGCAACAAGAATGCATGGGTCGGTCTGTATCCGGCAAATACAACTGATTACAAAAATCATCCCACAGGTATGTGGGTATACACATCTACAGGAACACAGTGGCAAATGAATGCAGGTTATTCAGATTTCTTCCCGGCGAACGGAACTGTTTACCTGCACGCCAACAAATCTGACATTGACACCGGTACAGAGTTGAATACTCCCACAGGCGAATACAAGCTTGTTCTGTTTGGTAATGAAGGATATACAAATATTTTAGATACGGTGACAATAACAATAAAATACTGACTAAAATGATCGACTGAGAAGGCAGCCGTGTCCGACTGAGTGCGGGCATGGCTGCTATTATTTTTGCTCTGATATATGTCAACACCGATCGTCGCAATGATTTTTCACCGGACACTTTGCTGTTTCGCATTTTTGAAAAAACTTGATTTTGCGAAATAGATTGTGGCATAATGCAGCACTTGTGTCCCAAGTAATAGAAAAAAAGACATATACGGGGACATATTCAGGGACACATTCAGGGACATCATCCTTGATAAATGTCCTTGAATGTGTTATACTTTTTTCAAGCAGAGAAACGTTCGGAGGAAAGCAATATGATTAACTTTGGTCATGAAACGGAAATATTGGAATTCAAAAAAACAACCGGGGAATTGCATGATGCAGTAATTGACGTGGCGGCAATCCTCAATAAGCACGAAGCCGGTACGGTGTATTTTGGTGTTCTGCCTAATGGTGATGTTAAAGGGTTTCAGATTGTTGAATCTACTCTCAGAGACATTTCAAGAATCGTTTATGAAAGCATTAAACCGCAGATCTATCCGCAGATCGAAAAAATAACAATTGACGGCAGAGATATCATCGAAGTGAAATTCGACGGTAAAGACAGACCATATTCTGCTTACGGAAAATATTATATCCGTGTAGCGGATGAAAGCCGAGAAATGACTCCTTCCGAATTAAAAAACATGATGCCGGAAAGCGAATTTTCCGTACAGTGGGAAAAGCGTGAAACCGAATTTTCTCTTGAAGATATTGATGAGGAAGCCTTAAGATCCTTTTATGAACGAGCGACCGCTTGCGGAAGGCTTCCGCAGGATGTATTTGATCCTAAAACTTTGCTTGAGAAATTGGGGCTGATTCAAAATGGAAATCTGAATAATGCCGGTCATGTTCTTTTTGGGAAAACCGGGCCGGTTGTTTTGAAATTAGCCGTTTTTGCAAGCGATGAAAAGCTTACATTCCTTGATATTAACCGAATAGAGAACAATATATTCCGCCTTATTGATGAAGCGGAGAACTATATCAAAAGGAATATCCGGTGGAGGGCGGAGATAAAAGGCCTTCGCAGAGAGGAAATCCCCGAAATACCGCTTAGTGCTTTGCGTGAGATTGTCATAAACAGTTTTGCACATGCACAATACGGAACCTGCTCGCAACATGAAATTGATATACATCCGGGGAAAATTGTGATTTACAACCCGGGCGAATTTCCTTCAAGATTTTCTCCGGAAGACTTTGCTACGCAGAATCTCTCTTCCATACTGCGAAATGAATTGATTGCCAAAACATTATATCTGTGCCACGATATCGAGTCGTTTGGCAGTGGATTCAAGCGTGTATATACTTCCTGTGCAGAAGCGGGCGTTAAATGCAGCTACGACAAGATGCCATATGGGTTTTCTTTTGTCTTTTTCCGAAATGATCTGAACGGGCAAACCCAATCTGTTGCGGATCATATATCTGAGGTTGGCATGCTGACAGCGAGCGAGGCCAAGGTATATGAACTTTTAAAGGTTCAGCCGAATTTGACCAAAGAGGAACTGGCTGTAAACATCAATAAAACGACCAAAACCGTGCAGCGTGCGCTTAACGGATTAAAGGAAAAGCAGAAAATTATCCGTATTGGAACAAACCAAAAAGGATATTGGCAGGTTCAGTGATAAATGCTGATTAACGAAAATCCTTTGGCCGCACTGTCGCTCGCAATGATTTTTCACCGGATACTTTACTGTTTCGCATTTTTGAAAAAAACTTGATTTTGCGAAATAGATTGTGGCATAATACGAACGAGGTGATTTGCTGTGCGATTGATCAAGCGTGACTTCTATCTGAATAAGCTGAAGGATGTAATGGGCACCCCGGACATCAAAGTCATTACCGGCGTCCGACGCAGCGGAAAGTCTAAGCTGCTTGAGGCTTTTATGGCCTATGTTTCGGAAACCGATCCGAGCGCGAGCATCATTCACATCAATTTTAATCTGAATGCGTATGAACATCTGACGGAGTACCACGCGTTGAACGACTATATTGAAAATGCGTATGTCCCCGTGAAAAACAATTATATCTTCATTGACGAAGTCCAGATGTGCAGCGGTTTTGAGAAGGCGATCAACAGCCTTCACGCCTCCGAAAAATACGATATTTACATCACGGGCTCCAATGCTTTCCTGCTGAGCAGTGATCTGGCAACGCTCTTTACAGGACGTACATTTGAAATTGAGGTCTTTCCATTTTCCTTTGCGGAGTTCATACAGTACTTTGAGCTGACGGACCGGTATTCCGCCCTTAACCGCTATATCCGGGAGGGAGGGATGGCCGGCTCCTATCTTTATAAAACGCCGGAATCGAAATACAGCTACATCTCTGATGTTTTCAACACATTGATCGTCCGGGACATACGGCGCAAGTATCGGATACGCAACATGCCGCTGTTGGAGCGCCTCTGCGATTTTCTGATCGATAATATATCCAATCAGATATCCACCCGCAGCGTGGCCGCGAGCTTTATAAGAGAACACGACAAAACAAATGACCGCACTGTCAGCGCCTATATCAAATATCTCTGTAACGCTTTTGCGTTCTACAAGGTAAGGCGGTATGACATTCAGGGCAAACGATACCTGGCGTCTAATGATAAATACTATCTCAGCGACCACTCTTTCAAATATGCCAAGTTGGGCACAAAAAACGCAGATCACGGCAGAATGATTGAGAACATAGTCGCCGTCGAGCTCCTTCGGCGGGGATATGAGCTGTATGCCGGGGTGCTGTACAGGAAAGAGATAGACTTTGTCGCCATAAAGCGCGATGAAAAGGTCTATATTCAGGTTTCCGACAGCATAGACGATCCCGACACCTTCAAGCGTGAGGTCGATCCGCTGCTGAGGATCAGGGACGCTTATCCGAAGCTGCTCCTCACTCGTACCCGCCAGGAGGCGTACCAATACGAGGGTGTGCAGATCATCGATGTGGCGGATTGGCTTCTGTATGATTGAAGGCAAATACGCTCTATTTTTTCGCCGATCGTCGGAATGAGATTTAAGTACATTGCTGCAAAATGCACTTGACAAAAATTCAAATGAGTGGTATCTATATGTTCAAGATAATGCTTTTATAGTGTTTTCACGGATAAGGACGGGTATATATGAATAGATTTAAGTCCATAGGTTTATTATTGCTGCTGCTCGCAGCGTTGTTCATTTTAAGTGCATGTAATGAAAATGCTCAACCGGAAATACCGGACAATGATCACGTCGGTCATACAGAACTGGGTGACGACGCCTCGCCGAGCAAGGATATCGCTGCCTCGCCGAGCAAGGATAACAGCTCTTCGCATGTGAGCGAGCAATTGTATGTGTATGTGCCTGAAAATGCAGTAAGACTCAATGACAACGAGTTGGATTATTTTAATTCTTCGTTTTTTGTATCCGGAAGCGACATATATGATGAACATTCATTGCCGTTACGGTTTTTGACAAGCTTTTATAACATACCTGAAGATATTGATATGTACGAACTGTGTTATAACGGTTTTTCGCATGACAGTACGATCATATCTCCGGAGGAAGCGTCTCTGCTGGCAGAGAAAGGGATAGATGCAAATCTTGATGTACGCAAGATCACAGCTGGGGAAATAGATGACATTTTACGGGAATACACCGGCATTTCACTGAAAGATTCAAAAGGTAAGGGACTGGAAAGGTTTATATATCTGCCTGAATATAACGCGTACTATATAAGTACAGGCGACGTAAATCAAGCAATAAAATACACTGTCACGGCGGGATATCGTACCGACGACGGTGAATATGTATTGTGGTACGATCTGAATGAAAATAAATCTACGGATGAAAATCAATATGCTAAAGTCACATTGAAAAAAGAAGATGACAGATATATTTTTGTTTCAAATAAGAAAATTTAGGCTTGCTGAAGCGTTGCAGTACGATCTGTGAGGATTGAAATGGAAACATATTTTTTGATCGGCAGGATATTATTATCAAAAAAGCAGATTGTCAGATCCGTACTCTCTTTTACGGCGGCTCTGCTCATCACATTATTCATAGCGGTATCATTTACGGATATGTATGCCGATTATTCATATTTTGTATTGCCGTTCAGAAAAGCCGAATATGACGCAGAGCTTCAGTCCACAACCAAAAAGGATTTTTCCGAACAGTTTACGATGAGCAATATAAAGAAATGCGCAGCTCTTAACGGTTCAATAATACAGCCTCAGTTTCGTAACGGAGATATTACATATTTTTCTCATATTGACCCGTATTAGGTACGTGTCACGGGCACGCCCGATAAACTCAGCGATATAACCGATATAGTGCTGAACGGAAATATGACTGCATACGACGAGGATATATTAACAAGAGATGATGCAATATTGGTTACAGATGAAATAGCGTCTCATATAAATGCAAAAGTCGGAGATACGATATATCTTAAGTGCTGGACGTCTGTATCTGAAACTGATCAAGAGGAAGATTTTCAATATCATTTTGATACAGACAAAGAGTATCCGTTCGTAATAGGCGCGATATATAAGAACAATCAGATGGTAACATATGCGGCGATCATACAAAACGATGTCCTTCGCAGGATAATATCGGATAATTACAGTGATCGGTATAAAGATGAACAGCGGGAAGTATGGTTAAATAATGAACTCGGTACGGTCTATGTAAAATTTGCCGACAGGGAGCAGGGCTTCAAAGAACTGGACAGCTATGTACCGACCGAAATGATACTGTACGAAGAATACGGCGATGAATGGAAAACACATATATCCGAACTTCATTATGAATCGTATGATGCATATGAGTCGGAACAGCTCGATATGCATTCAAAGTATTGCAGAACAAGACAGTCTCAGATCGTCGCTACTGAAAAGATGATGATTCTGAACACAAAAGCTATTGTTTTTTATACGATTTTGATCACGGTCGCAGTGTCGCTCATAGGTATCGGAAACAATTACAAAAGACTTAAGTTGAACAGAAAAAGCATAGGAGTGCTTGTCTCGGCGGGAATGCATCCGCGAAAGGTATTTGTATATGTAAGCGTCATATCATTTCTCGAACAGATGCTGATCCTGTTGATCACTTATCTGATATTTACTGCGGAATCTCTGTTATTTGGTACTCCGTCTGCTGCCGAAACAGTTACATGGGAGGTTACCAAAGGAACATACACGCCTCTCGTTATAGCCGCGATAGTTTCATCGGTCGTTGCCGGTATTTTCTCCGTGATCATGATAAGCAAGAAAAAACTGCTTGAGGCACTGTCCGCGGAGGCGTAAAATGATCTCGGTAAAATACATACTCGCATTATGGAAAAGAAAAACACTCGGTCAGATAATCGGTTTCGCGTATATGGTACCGCTTCTCCTGTTTGTACTCTGCCTTCTTATGACGCTTCTCCTGCCTTTGACATCCGATATGATATTTTACGGCAATGCGTCATACGAATACTGCTATAAAATGCCGTGCAATATATTCTCAGTATATGACAGGAAGACCGTGCCAAATGAGACGGCATATTCATTATTGCACGATAAAGACAGAAACGCTCTGCTGTACTCCGATTCGGCGGTGGTTTATACCGTTAACGATAAGGCTATGCCGGATACATCTGAGCTCAGGCTGTATGTGGCAAGGAAAGACGCCGACCTCAGCGGTACGATCTTTACGGAAGAAAATTTTACGGGGAAAGGAACGCCGTACAGCAATAAATATGACGGAACGTCGCAGCTTTATGTGACGCATAACACATTGAAGCACTTAAATGCCGATGTAGGCGATACCGTGATCACGGAATATGACAGCTTCGCCCACATAAGCGAGGACCATGCGATACGCAGTGTGATAGCCGGCACTCTGAAGCCGGAATATGACGGAAGCAATAACAGATCGCTTGCGGAGTACGATAAATATTCCGATTTCTCAGCGCTCCTGACAGTAGACGAAGAATTGTTCTTTGAAATAGCCGGGAATGATCTTTCGGAAATAATGACCGTTGTGTTTTCCGATGAAAAATCGGATTTTACGGACGGTGAAGCACAGAACATTACAGAAGAGATCCGAACGGATAAAATGGAAACGCTCGAAAATACGCTCAGGGAAAGAAGATTCGTCACGAAGGTCGTGCTGCGGTTCGCATTTTCTATACTTGTGATGGCAGCTGCGCTCGAAATGGAATACGGCTTTACCCGCAGACGCTGCGAACATGATATGACTGTTTTCTCAATGTTGGGGATGAGGAGGAGCAGTGTGAGGCGCACGATCGCGGTGCAGGTGCTGATCAGATTTCTGATATCGGTTGCCGCCGCAGTGCTGCTGTGCAGATACGTATATTTCAGATTTATATCGGATATGTACTGTGAGCCGCTTTTGTTACTGTTCATTGCGGCGAGCTTCGTCATCGCCGGCACGGCATACACGGTCATAAGGAGTCTGATAAAGAGCTTGAAAGGAGTCTGAATATGAGCTTTATAAATTTTGAAAACATTTCACTTACTTACAGAACGAAAACGCAGACGATACCCATATTTGACGATCTGAACCTCAGCATAGACAAAGGGGAATTTGTTACGGTGTACGGCCCTTCAGGCAAGGGTAAATCTACGCTGCTGAATCTCGTTTCCGGATTCCTTCGCCCCGACAGCGGTAAAATATTTGTCGACGGCTCTGACCTGTGCGCGCTTTCTGAAAATGAAGTGTGTGCGTACAGAAATAAGCGTATAGGATATATTTTCCAACAGTTTAACCTGATATATCAGTTTAATGTGCGCGACAATGTGGCGGTCCCTCTGCTGCTCTCGGGTATGAAGAAGTACGATATTGAACGCAGGGTCGATGAGCTTCTGGATATGATAGGGCTTTCAAACAGAAAAAACGAGTACCCGCGCACGCTTTC
The DNA here is from genome assembly GCA_947625435.1 of uncultured Clostridia bacterium. Classification (GTDB taxonomy): domain Bacteria; phylum Bacillota; class Clostridia; order UBA1212; family UBA1255; genus Egerieisoma. The sequence continues at coordinate 28,933 of CANQOI010000021.1, forward strand.
GGGCGGTGAGCAGCAGCGTGTCGCTTTTGCGAGAGCCGTGGCAAATGATCCGGATATAATACTTGCCGACGAACCCACGGGAAACCTCGATTCGGCAAACGGAAGAAAGCTTATTAAGCTTATTAAAGATCTCAATACCGATAAAAATATAACTGTTCTTTGTGTCACGCATGACGCACGCATATTGGAACAAAGCGGATCGGGCGGCAGCCGTATGATAGACATTGAAACGATAACGATGCAGTCATGAAAAAACCGGTCCTTACCGCACATGCTGCGGCAAGGACCGGCTATGATCGAAAGCTGCGATCATTTTGAATCCAGATAATCGTTAATGGACCTGAGTACTTCGTCTGCGTCAAGTCCGTGTACTTCACAGGCCTGCTCGAGAGATTCATTTACGGAAGAAGGACAGCCTACGCAGTGCATTCCGCATTGCATGAGTACATATGCTATCCCGGTGTCATACTCAAGCATTTCACCCATAGTCGTTTGTTTTGTTATTTCCATGTTCAGTCACACCCCCTTGCTCCGTTTATTATAGCATCTGTTTTACGATTTGTCTAAAATAAAAGCATATTAAAAGAATATAATAATCCTATGTCAAACACATGAACAGATTAAAATTTTGCAAATATACATTGATTTCATGAACGACAATTATAAATTTGCAAATTTATAATGAACTTTTTAATTTGTATTGACTTCTATATAAGTGCATGGTACACTATAACAAAATGTATTGTTGTGTACAAATTATAGGAGATAAGTTATATGCGTGTCTACAGAACAAGAAGAACTATAATTATCTTTATGAGCCTGCTGCTTGTATTGATATTATGCTTGGGTTATGTGAATATTCTTAAGCCATCCTACGCTGCGTATGCCGATATAGGCGCTGATGTTAAGGAGACGATCAAAGGATTTCCGTACTATAATAAAACGGTTGAGCTTTCGGATGAGGAGTCGGAGAAACGCATTGAAAGATTGGATTCTCTTGACCCTTGGTTTGCAGTACCTTCCGGATACAGCAGCGTTAATACTTATATATCCGATATAAACCCATATGAAACAAGGGAAGAGTGGTTGTCTGTCAGTGTACAGAAAAGAGTTGAATTGTCTCAGATACCGGAAGATATGCTCAAGACAATGTCAACGGATGAACTGATTGTCTCATGCTTGAATTATAATCTGCTCATAGATCTGGTGCTATACGATACGATCCGCGACGGCTTTGAGATATTAAAGAAACAGTTCAATGGTTTCGAAGAGCTGCTTGCAAGACCGGATGCCGGGCACAGGTTAGTTGAACTGTATAAGGCTGTCGATTATGACGAGTTGTACGAAAATGACAGAGGCGCATACCTTCACATGTTATTGCTTCATACTCTTCTCTGCGAGGACAGCGTATTGGATTCATTAAATGAGACGGAAGTCAGTTCATTGATAAATGCTTCCCATGACAAGTACATGAAATTATTAAACGAAGGCTCGCCTTTGTTTAATTATGAAAATGATGTGCGGGTATGTCTTAAATGTTTATATGTTCACGATCCGTCTGTAAAGGACGTAATTGATAATTCCGATGCTCTTAAATGCTTTATAAGTGACGAAAACGTTATTATACCGATTGATGATATTGATGACGGATCGGTCGGGAAAATTGCATCTGTTATGGATGAATATTATATTGCGGAGAAAGGCAGGAGTGATTGAAATGAAAAATGGTAGAAAAATTTTTTCTGTTTTGTTAGTTGCTTTTGCATTGCTTGTTTCGATTATTAATGTGTACGCTGTCCGTATTATATCACAAGATAGTACATATGGTTTTACTATAGTACAAGAACTTGAAACTTTAGACAATGGTACAGTTGCACGCAAATGGATATCTGGCGATTATAATGATGCGCAGAAAAAAGAGTTGACGAAGTATGTTATGGATAACTACGATATAATTCAGGAGTTATACGCCGGACAACCTACAGTTAAGTATAATTGCCACTCATATGCATGGTTTTCTCAAGAGATAAATAATCTGTATTGGATTGATGATCCTCAAAAATTCAGGGAAGGTAATTGGCTCAAATCTACAGGTTGGACGGATACAATGCCATCCGGTATAAAAATCGGGGATGTTGTTGATTATTATATTTCTGAAAACAACAGACCACATTCGGCTCTTGTATCGTCTGTATTGCTTAATTGGGTTTCTTCAAAATGGGGTTCGTTAGGTCTTTATATGCATACGCTTACAGAAGTACCTGCAGGGTATAAATGTGATCAATTCGGATACTACAGAATGAAATGACTTGTTATTTTTAATATTTATCTACACTATTGCGATTGCGGTTAAATGCGGAGAATTGCTTTTAATAAGTTAGTTCTCCGTATTTTCAAAATCAGTTAAACGCAAACTTATCCCGGAAGTGTGTGACTTTGCAGAACTGTTTTCGGAAAGTCATATTTACTCAATACCCTGTTTTGGATTATAAAATAATCAAATTGAACCGAAGCGGCTTTTATGCTATCATAAGCATAAATAAAAAAAACGGGAGGAACGATCTGAATGGTTAAAATAGGAATAGTCGGAGCCAGAGGGTTTTCGATAGTGAGCGCGGTAAAAGCGATGCCGGAGGATGCTCGCATCACCGCCATGTGCGATCTTGATACGGAGTGCCTCGAAAAGGCGAAAAAGGAGATAGGGCTGGATGACAGCATGTGCTTCCGCGTCTATGAGGATATGCTCGAGAAGGCAGACATAGACGCCGTTGTCATTTCAACACCGATGCAGTGCCACGTGCCCCAGGCGATACTCGCGCTGCAGGCAGGCAAGCACGTTATGTGCGAGGTCACTGCCGCGGTCACGATGGACGAACTCTGGTGGCTCATTGAGAACGTGGAGAAATCCGGTAAAATATACATGTATGCCGAAAATTACTGCTATATGCCGTCGGTTCAGCTCGTGCGCACCATGGTAAAGCAGGGTCTTTTCGGTGAAATATACTACGGCGAGGGCGAATATACGCACAACTGTACCGAGCTTCGCAATTGGCACGGTAAAACGGGATGGCGTTCGTACTGGCAGATGGGAACGAGAGGGTCATTTTACCCGACGCACAGCCTCGGGCCGGTTATGCAGTGCTTTGACGATGACAGGATCGTCGAGATAGCCAGCTTCAGCCCCGGCAACCACAATCCGTACGGACTGAGGAACGACGACCTGACTCAGACGCTCTGCATGCTGGAGAGCGGCAAGCTCGTTAAGATACGCGTTGACACAATCTCACCGCGTCCCCATGCTATGACATATTATCAGATACAGGGCACAAAGGGCTGCTACGAGGCCGCCCGCGGTCTCGGCGACGTAGACAAGATCGCGATATCCACGGACGAGGATCCCGACGGCTGCAACAGCTGGAAGCCGCTCAGCGATTTCAATCATCTGCTCCCGGACAGATACAAGGAAGGCAAGGGCGAGGGCGCAGGCCACGGCGGCGGAGATTATTATATCGTGGCCGATTTCATAGACGCGATCAAGACCGGAGTGCAGCCGGAGCTGAACGTATACAAAGCGGCGGAATGGACGTCCGTTGCTCTGCTCTCACAGCTTTCAGTCACGAACAACGGCCGCATTTTCCAGGTGCCGAATTTCAGGGCGGGAATGCCTTGGAGTGAGAAACGCATTAAGATCTGAACCGAGGAATGATAACATGCTGACGGAACTTAGCGACGATATGAAAAAGATCATATTTGCGGGCATAGGCGCTGTGGCCGCGGCGGGGGAGAAGACCGGCGAGGTCGCGGATAAGCTCGTCAAAAAAGGCGAGGAGACAGTCCGCAAGGGCAGGCTTGCCAACGAGGAGCTGAAGCATTCGTGCGGCGATCCCGCTTCTGTGGATGCGCTCAAGGAAGAAGCCTCAAAGCTCACCCCCGAGCAGCGACGCGCGCTTATTGAATATCTTAATAAAACAGACGAGGTAGCGCGTTGAGCATACGCGGCGCCAAGCGCGGCGCCGGGCGTCTGTGGGAGATAGTCAGGATACTGCGTAAATACTGCGGATTTTCCGTTCCCGATCCTGTACAGCTTCGTAAAATGCTCGAGGAACTCGGCCCCACTTTTGTTAAAATAGGGCAGATACTTTCGTCGCGCCCGGATATTTTACCTGCGGCGTACTGTGACGAGCTCGCCAAGCTTCGCGAGGAGAGCGAGCCTATGACGATTTCACAGGCGAGGTCGGTGATCGAGGAGGAATTCGGCGTTCCCGCGCAGGAGATATTCCTGTCTTTTGATGAAAAACCGCTCGGCTCCGCGTCTATCGCTCAGGTACATGCGGCGGTGCTCCGCCCCGAAAAGGGAGGCGGCTCCGGGCAGCCCGTGGCGGTAAAGATCCAGCGCCCCGGCATTTATGATATCATGTCGCGCGATGTCGATCTGCTCAGGCGCGCGGCCAAGATTGCAAAACCCATTCCCATAGGGAAAGTGATGGATTTCAACATGATAATCGATGAAATATGGGCCGTCACACAGGAGGAGATGGATTTTACGGTCGAAGCGCGCAATGCGGAGCGCTTTGAGAAGAACTGCCGGGATATCGCATGGGCGGGGTGCCCGCGTATCGAGCGATCGCTTTCGACTTCGCGCGTTCTTGTCATGGAGCGGGTCAAGGGCATTCCCGTAAATGACATCGAGGCTCTTGACGCTGCCGGCTACGACCGCAATGAGATAGGCGAGAAGCTGGCGGATCAATATGTGCGTCAGGTGCTGGACGACGGATTTTTCCACGCGGATCCTCATTCGGGCAATCTGCTCATTTCCGGCGGTAAGATCGTATGGCTTGATTTCGGCATGATGGGGCGTCTGTCTGAAAATGACCGCAGTCTCATGAAGGATGCGGTGCGCTCTGTTGCATTTCACGATGTGGACGGTCTGGTGTCCGCCATACTTGCCATAGGCGATGTGCGCGCGGAGGTGGATCATGCGAGCCTTTACCGCGACACTGAGGCGTTTTTGGATAAATACGGGGATATGGAGTTGGGAGACATGAATCTCGCCGATGTTTTCGGGGATATGACGGATCTTGCCATGTCTCACAGCATCGCGCTTCCTAGGGGCGTTTCTCTGCTCGGGCGCGGCATCATCACGCTTGAAGGCGTGCTTGCGCGGCTTTCGCCGGATATCAGCTTTCTGAGGGTCGTTGTGAACCGATTGTATTCTGAGAATCTGTTTTCGGACGGCCTGTTCGGCCCGAAAGGGAAGGAGCTTCGCGAAAATTTGCGCGTTTTATACGATGCCGCCAAAAGCGTTGCTCTGCTGCCCTCGCAGCTTTCTGAGCTTCTCGGCAAAATGGAGCGCGGGCAGTTTAAGACTGTGAGGGAGATAACGGAGTCCGCCGAAAAGCGGAGGGCCGGCGCAAGGAGAGTGAGGATATTGTCCTTCTCTTTGCTTTCTGCGGGTCTGCTCGTTGCGGCCGGGCTGTTTTCCGGCTTGAATGTGCCGGCTGTCGCCGGGCTGCCGTGGCCGTCGTTCGTATGCGGCCTGCTCGGCCTGTGCGCCTGCGCTGCCGCAGTCATTGCGGCGCTTCGCAAAATGTGAAAAGCCGGCGCTTCGCAAAATGTGAAAAGATGATTGACAGATCGGCGATTTGCGGGTACAATCTAAAGGATTTTTTGAGATGTCTGCGTAGCTCAGTTGGATAGAGCGTTCGCCTCCTAAGCGAAAGGTCGGGTGTTCGAGTCACCTCGCGGACGCCAACGAAGGCGCTGCAAGCCTGTTTTTTGTAGGTTTGCGGCGCTTTTTCGTACGACGGGCATGCCGTCTTTTCCTCGTCCGGGTGAAAAGTTTTCATGAAGCGTTTCAGGAGAAACACACAGAAGTACGGAAAGGTATAAATCCCATTCTTATGTCCGATGTTATTACCGGATAACTTAAAGCCGTAGCGAACATCTGCATATTTTTCGGAACCGATCAGGTTTCGCTCAAGGGACAAAACATTCAATTCAGAAAACGGATCCATCCAGAAGAAAATCGATCATACCGATGTTCAGGATCCCGTTTTCATCATACCAACGCTTGCGTATATCCTGTCGGATGACCATCTTCGGAAAGAAATCTCCGGTCAGGGCAAAGGGTCTGTTTTCCGCTTCTGATTTTTCGGCGTCGGGAATGGCATAGGCGGATTGAATATATACTTTTTTTCCACCCTTTGCCGCAATAAAATCAATTTCCCTTGCCTGCCTGACAGAACGATTCGACCTGTCCTTTCCGACAGCGTAGACGATTCCGATGTCAACCGCATATTCCCGGATCCGCAGTTCGTTATAGATGATATTTTCCATAATATGAGTCATCTCCTGCTGACGGAATCCGATCCTGGCGTTCCGAAGACCAAGATCCTCGCAGTAGTATTTGTTCGGATAGTCAAAATAGGATTTGCCCTTTACGTCGAACCGTTTGCATTCGCTGAACAGATAGGCATCCGCCAGATGATCCATATAGGCCTTGACGGTGTTGATAGCCACCTTATTTTCTCCGGCCCGGCTTTGCTTGTAGTTCAAAGCGTTCGTGACGCTCGTAGGATTTGTCAGCGATCCCACCGAAGAACAGAGCAGATCGAGGATCGATGAAAGGACGTCTTCCCGCCGGACATTTTTACGTTCTACGATGTCTTTCAAGTAGACCTCGGAAAACAGCGATTGAAGATAGAGCGCCTTTGCTTCTTCTGCCTTGCGGGAAAGGATCAGAGGCATTCCGCCGTAAAAGGCATAGTTTTCAAAAGCATCATAGGGATCGCCCCCGACCTCCGAGTAATATTCGGCAAAGGACAGGGGATGAACACGGATTTCGTCGCTTCGCCCACGAAATTCGGTAAGAATGTCGCCGGACAGCATTTTGGAGTTGCTGCCGGTTACATAGATGTCGAGATTTTGCAGCGAGCGCAGATCATTGAGCGCATCGTAAAAGCTGATCGTTTTCCCGTCCGGGTTGTAGGGATTCGGAACCTCGTCGGACATTTGAATTTCATCGACAAAAAGGTAGAATCTTTCATCCCTGCCTTCGACCTTCTCCCGAACCGCCTTTGCCAGTTCCAAGGGATGGCGGTACTTTATATCTTTGGCCAGATCCAGTTCGAAGGAAAGAATATGCTCTCGGTCGGTTTGATTCTCCAAAAGATAATTTTGAAAGAGAACCCGAAGCAGATAGGACTTTCCACATCTGCGAATGCCGGTGATCACCTTCACCTGTCC
>CANQOI010000022.1 GCA_947625435.1 uncultured Clostridia bacterium
TTATCTCCGGGTCGAGATGATACGGACGTCCCGCCAGCACTATGATCTTTATGTTCTCCTTCTCCGCGCGTTCTGTTATTTCCGCGGCTTTGTCTCTTATGTCCTTCTTAAATGCCTCATATTCGCCGTAGGCGGCGTTCATCGCGCTTTTTATTTCCTTATTGCCGGCGTATCCGCCGAATTCCTCGCAAAGCCTTTCCGCCATTCTTTTTCTGTCATATATGGGCAGGAACGGTGAAATGTAATCTATCCCGTTCTGCTTTATGATGTCCATGTTATTGCGTATGACTTCGGGATATGATGTTACTATCGGACAGTTGTAGTGGTTGTTCGCGAGCGGGTCCTCACATTGCTCATACGGAAGCGACGGGTAAAATATCCTCTTTATTCCTTTATGTACGAGGTTTGCGATATGTCCGTGCGTCAGCTTTGCAGGGTAACACACAGACTCCGACGGTATGGTCTCCATTCCCTCTGCCATGATATCCTTGCTGCTCTCGTCGGAAAGCACTACCCTGAAGCCGAGCCGTGTAAAGAATGTGAACCAGAAAGGATAATTCTCATACATGTTGAGAGCCCGCGGTATGCCTATTTCGCCGAGCTCTGCCTTGCCTTCATCAAGAGGCTTGTAATATTCGAAAAGTCTTTTATATTTATATGCGAACAGATTCATTCCGTGTGCCGCGCCCGGCATATCCGATCTTCGCGTTATGTCTCCGCGCTCGCATCTGTTGCCCGATATGAACATTTTACCGTCCGAGAATCTGTTTATGGTGAGCAGACAGTTATTGGAGCATTTGCCGCACCGCGCCTTTTTGACATCGGCAGTGATATTGAGCGCTTTCTCCGATGAGAGCAGTGTCGTGGCCGGTTCCGCGCCGTTCTTGTCTTTATATTCAATGTATTCTTTTTTTGCTATCAGTGCGCATCCGTAGGCGCCCATAAGTCCCGCGATGTCGGGGCGCACTGCCTCGCGTTCGGATATTATCTCAAAGCAGCGCAGTACCGCGTCATTGTAGAACGTTCCTCCCTGCACTATGAGCTTTTCTCCCATTTCCTCGGGCGTTTTGATCTTTATGACCTTAGTAAGAGCGTTCCTTATGACTGAATATGAAAGTCCGGCCGATATGTCGGCAACGCTCGCTCCCTCCTTCTGGGCCTGTTTCACGCGTGAATTCATGAAAACGGTACATCTCGAGCCCAGGTCAACAGGTTTCTTGGACTTGATCGCCTCCGCCGCAAACGACGCCACATCGATGGCAAGAGACGCGGCAAAAGTCTCTATAAATGAACCGCAGCCGGATGAGCATGCCTCATTCAGCATAATGCTCTGTATGACGCCGTCTTTTATCTTGAGGCACTTCATGTCCTGACCGCCTATGTCCAATATAAAATCAACGCCGGGAAGGAATTTTTCTGCGGCTCTGTAATGCGCTATCGTCTCTATCTCGCCTATGTCGATACCGAGGGCGGTCTTTATAAGGCCTTCACCGTACCCCGTTACGGCCGAATAAGCTATTTCGGCTGTATCAGGCTTCACGGCATAAATGTCATTGAGTATCTTCAGTGCCGATTTAAAAGGATTTCCGAAATTGCTGGCATACCATGAGTAAAGTATCTCGTCGTTTTCGCCTATGAGCACCGCTTTTGTGGTAGTCGAGCCCGCATCTATGCCGAGATAGCATCTGCCGGTATAATTTCTTATATCGCCGCGAGCCGCTTTTGCTGTCGAATGCCTTCTTTTGAAATCGGCCAGCTCCTCTTCATTCTCAAAAAGAGGTCTGAGCCGGCCTATCTCGTCCGATTCGGCGGTCAAAATATTTCCCAGCCTCTTCTTTATATCGGATATTTTGAATATCTTTCGTTCATTTTCGCTTTTGTCTCTGTTTTCCGATGTGAAAGCGGCGCCCAGTGCCACAAAAAGATGCGAATTTACCGGGAACACCACCTGTTCATCCGTAAGCCCCAGCGTCTCTATGAAACGTTGTCTGAGCTCGGAAAGATAATTGAGAGGCCCGCCTAAAAAGGCGATATTTCCGGTTATCCTTCTGCCGCAGGCAAGGCCGCTTATTGTCTGATTCACAACGGACTGGAACACCGACGCCGCTATATCCTCCCTTGCGGCGCCTTCATTAAGCAGAGGCTGTATGTCGGTCTTAGCGAAGACCCCGCACCTTGCCGCGATCGGGTATATGGTAGTATGCTTTTTGGCGAGCTCATTAAGTCCTGCCGCATCTGTCTGCAGCAGTATCGCCATCTGGTCAATGAATGCTCCCGTGCCTCCGGCACATGTGCCGTTCATCCTCTGCTCCACGGGATTTTCAAGATAGATTATTTTTGCATCCTCGCCGCCGAGCTCTATAACGACCGACGTCTGAGGTATGAGGCGTTCGACCGCTTCCGTGGAAGCGACTACCTCCTGTACAAACGGCAGATCGAGCCAACCCGCAGCGAGCATACCGCCCGAGCCCGTTATATTCACGTAAGCCTCAGAATCTTCATACTGTTCAAAGGCTTCCGTAAGTATATCATATATGGTTTTGCGAATATCCGAATAGTGTCTGCGGTATTTACTGTACAGAATATTATCCTGTGCGTCTATGATCACGATTTTAACAGTTGTGGAGCCGACATCCAGTCCCACTCTGAGTATATCATTCATTATTATCTGATTCATTCTCCTTCTTGAGAGGAACGACACTTATGTTCAGTTCCTCAAGCTGCTTATCCTCTACATAATCCGGCGCCGACGACATAAGGCAGGATGCATTCTGAACCTTAGGAAATGCTATAGTATCTTTGATATTATCCGTACCGCATATGAGCATCGCAAGTCTGTCAAGACCGTATGCAAGTCCCCCGTGCGGAGGAGCTCCGTATTTGAATGCGTCGAGCAAAAATCCGAAACGTTCTTCAGCCGCTTCCTTTGTAAAACCCAAAGCCGCGAACATGCGCTGCTGAAGCTCTCTGTCGTGTATTCTTATGCTGCCGCCGCCTATTTCATAACCGTTGAGCACAATATCGTACGCATCCGCCCGCACGGATCCCGGATCCGACTCAAGCTTATCCGCGTCCTCCGGTACAGGCGACGTAAACGGATGGTGCATTGCTACATATCTGCCCTCTTCCTCTGAATATTCGAGAAGCGGGAATTCGGTTACCCATAAAAACTCAAAGCGCTTATTGTCTATCAGACCGAGTTTTTCAGCCAGCTCGCATCTGAGCGCGCCCAATACCGTATATATGACATTGCTCTTGCCCGAAACGATACATACGAGATCGCCCTTTACGGCGCCGGTAAGCCTTATTATCTCATTTATCTCATCGGCAGTGAGTACTTTTGAAACGGAAGAACGTATTTCATCGTTCACTGCGATCCACGCCATGCCGCTTCCGCCCTGTGTCTTTACGAATTCTGTCAGCTTGTCTATCTCTTTTCTCGTGAAATGTCCCGCAGGAGCCGCTATCGCGCGCACCGCTCCGCCCTCCTTTACCGCATTTGAGAATACGGCAAACGAGCAATCGGCGGCAAAAGCCGAAATATCGGTAAGCTCAAGTCCGAAGCGCACGTCCGGCTTGTCGGAGCCGAATCTTCTCATGGCTTCACTGTAAGGAATACGGGGAAAAGGAGTCTTTATATCCATGCCGAGAGTTTCCTTAAACAGTCTCTTAAGGAAGCCCTCGTTCACATTCATTACGTCCTCCGCCTCGACAAACGACATCTCAAGATCTATCTGAGTAAACTCCGGCTGTCTGTCGGCCCTCAGATCCTCGTCACGGAAGCATTTAACGATCTGCATGTAGCGGTCAAATCCCGATATCATGAGCAGCTGCTTAAAAAGCTGCGGAGACTGAGGGAGCGCATAGAATTTACCGTGATGTATACGGCTCGGCACAAGATAGTCTCTCGCACCTTCGGGCGTGCTCTTCGTAAGGAACGGCGTCTCTATCTCAACGAAGCCGTTCTCATCGAAATAATCGCGCGCCGTCTTTGCTATCTTGTGGCGCATCAGTATATTCTTCTGAAGAGAAGGTCTCCTGAGATCGAGATATCTGTATCTGAGCCTGTTCACCTCGCTCACATTGGCTTTGTCGTCAATATGGAAGGGCGGCGTCTGAGCCTCATTCAGTATGCGCAGCTCACTTACAAAAACCTCTATCTCACCGGTAGCCATATTTTTATTCACGGCTTCGGGTGCTCTCAGACGTACAGTACCTTTTGCTGCAAGAACGTACTCGTTTCTGACCGACGACGCTTTCTCGAAAAGAGCCGGATCCGTTTCGGAATCGAATACGAGCTGTACGATACCCGTGCGGTCACGCAGATCTATAAAAATAAGGCTGCCCAGATTCCTTGTTTTTGCTGTCCAGCCTGTAAGTGTGACCTCTCTGCCCGCATCGGACGCAGTCAGTCCGCCGTTATAACAAGTCCTCTTTAAGCCTGAAATATTTTCAGCCATTTACTGTCACCTCAATCATTGTTCAATCGTCAAAATTCTATAATAATTGACCTTATATGTCAAATTAAATTAAGGCGAGCGCCTCTCTCAATCTGTCAAGGCCGTCCTGAAGTATCTTCGCGGGACACGCTATGTTCATTCTCATGAATGCGGCTCCGGCTCTGCCGTACTGCGAGCCTTCGGAGATATAAAGTCCGGTCTTTTTCCTTATTTCATGTGCCAGTGCGCACGCATCGTCTGTTATATCCGAAAAGTCGAGCCACATGAGGTATGTGGCCTCAGAACGCACTGCCTTGACACCGGGTATGTTTTTCCCGATATATTCATACACATACTCTTTATTTTTACTGATATATTCTCTGAGCTCGTCAAGCCATCTGCCTCCTTTTGTGAAAGCGGCTATCGCCGCCTGTACGGCAAAAGCGTTGGGCTCGGCTATCTCGTCTGTATTGAGGGCGCGCCGGACCTTATGTCTCATAGCTTTGTCCGGTACATAAACGGCTGCTGTCTGAAGACCTGCTATATTGAACGCCTTTGTGGGAGCCATACATGTGATACTGTTTTGGGCGCATTCGTCTGACACGGAAGCAAAAGGCACATATTCCCTGCCGGGGTCCGTCAGGTCGCAATGTATCTCATCCGAAATGATCTTAACATTGTTTTCGGCGCACAGCCTGCCTATGCGGGCGAGTGTTTCACGGTCCCATATCTTACCGATGGGATTGTGCGGATTACAAAGTATCATGAGAGACGTCTGCGGATCCGAAAGCTTTTCTCCGAGCATGTCGAAGTCGATGCTGTATGCCCGGTCGTGATATATGAGAGGCGCTTCCGTCACATTTCGCCCGTTGTTCAGTACCGAGTTGAAAAATATATTGTATACGGGCGTCTGTAAGAGCACTTTTTCTGCCGGAGTAGTTATTTTACGGACAATGCTCGATATGGCCGGCACTACGCCGTTTACGAAGATGAGAGCGTCTTTCTCCGGTCTGAAACCGTGTCTTACTCTCCACCACTCCGAATAGGCTTCCGCCCATTCGTCGGGAACGATCGTGTACCCGTATATGCCGTGCGCAGCCCTTTCAAGTATCGCTTCCGTTATTTCAGGCGCCGTTTTAAAATCCATATCGGCTACCCACATGGGGAGCTCGCCTTCATTTACGTCCCATTTGAGAGAATATGTGCCTTTGCGGTCTGTAACTGAATCAAAATCGTATTTCATATGATGTGCCGCGCTCCGTTTCTCATTGATCCCTGCATATGATCACAGTCCCGGACGGATCTACCTTATCCTTTTCCACGGTGAGCTCCTTTATGCTGTCGGCCCTTATGATGCCGCCCTTAGGATTCAGGACACTGTCTATGCCGCTGCATATGTCCGCATCGACGGTAGAATACTCGAATGCCAGCGTCGTATCTATCAGCTTGCAATTCTTCATTACGAGATTGTCTATGTAACACATGCCCTGCAGGCTTTCTATCGTACAGTTTATGAGCGTGAGATTTTGTGCGTTCCATCCGAGGTATTCGCCCGATATGAAGGAATCCTCAACGGTCACATTCTTACTGTTCCAGAAGGCATCCTTTGAAAGGAGCTTGCTCGACTTGATATATGCGTCCGAAACGCCGTCAAATGAATAGTTGCCGTAAAGCATGAGCTCCGAAACCTTCATATCACTTGAATTCATGGCAAAATAATCGCCCTTTGCCGTTATGTTTTCCAGTACGACGTCATTGCAGCTCCAGAGCGTTTCGGCGGCGTTGGGGAAAGAAACGTTCCTTACAGTAAGCCTGCTGCAGCGCCTGAAATTCTTGGGCGCTTCTATGAGCGAATCCTCCACCGACAGATTCTTTGCATACCAGACTCCCGCTCTTGCCATTTCGAACCATACGCAGTCCCTGACGGAAATGTTCTCTGTGTACCAAAGAGGATATTTCCATTTGAACATGCTCCCGCAGAGCTCAATGTCGTGCGATTCTTTGAGAGGCGATTCGCCCTCCTCAAATATCGTGTCATATATTTTAAGATTTTTTTCTCCGAAAAGAGGACGCTCGCCTTTATATATTTTTGATCTTATTTCATTACAATCATTCATGATAGTGTTCCTCCGTATGATCTGTCACAGGCCGTACAAACGGCTGTATTTTTCCGTGAGATATTTCGTGTAAAATCCGGGATCGAATTCCCCGCACGCATTCTTAAGAACTTCGGAAGGCGTGAGAAGACTGCCGTACTTATGTATCTTTTCCTTGAGCCAATCCGAAACGGCGGTAAGATCACCCTTCTCTATGCCTGTCCATATATCGTTATCCTCCTGCATTTTGCTGAGCATCTGAGCTCCGTATGCGCTTCCGAGTGCATATGACGGGAAGTAGCCGAAGTTTCCGCCGGACCAGTGTGAATCCTGCAGGCAGCCCTGCCTGTCGTCGGGCACATCTATGCCGAGATATTCTTTATAAAGTCTGTTCCATTCTTCAGGCACGTCTTTTATCTCCAATGTGCCCGAAATGAGCTTTTTTTCGATTTCATAGCGCACCATGATGTGGAGAGGATATGTAAGCTCATCCGCCTCTGTACGTATGAGAGACGGTTCTGCTTTATTCACCGCCCTGTAAAACGCCTCCGCGCCCACGCCTTCAAGCTGCTCAGGGAATATACTGAGCATTTCGGGATATATGGCCTTTATGAAAGGAAGAGAGCGGCCTATTATATTTTCGTAAAATCTTGACTGACTCTCGTGTATTCCCATTGATACGCCGCCCGCAAGGCACGTATACTGCAGGTCGTCGCTTATATCCAGTTCATATTTCGCGTGGCCGCCTTCATGTATGACCGAATACATGGAGCTTGCGATATCATTTTCATAGTAATGCGTAGTGATCCTCACATCTTTATTGTTGAAATTGAGCGTAAAAGGATGCTCCGTCTCGCCTATACCGCAGTGGCCTCTGTCCAGGCCCAGCACCTCCATGAGGTAGCCAGAGAAACGTCTCTGTGCTTCTGTCGGATATTTTTTATGCAGAAAGCTCGTGTCGGGCTGCTCTTTTTGACTTATTTTGTGTATCAGAGGTACGATGCTCTCTCTCAGTGCGGCGAAAAATCCGTCCAGATATTCCATTGTGACGCCGCGCTCATATTCATTAAGGAGCGCATCATAGGGAGCCTTCGTGCTGTCATAATACCCGGCAAAGCGGCGGTTGTAGTCCACGAGCTTTTCGAGATACGGCATGAACAGTGCGAAATCATTCTGTTCCTTTGCTTTATGCCATACGTCGCTCGCCTCGTTTACGGCCATAACATACTCGGAATATTCGTCTGCCGGTATCTTTGATATCTTATCATATGAGAGCTTGAGTTCTTCCGTGCGTCTTTTGTCTTTAAATTCAAGTCTGTCTTTCTGTGAATCGAGATAATCCAGAAGCTCTCCCGTTTCTCTGCATGCGAAAAGCGCGTGCTCTTCCTTTGCGAGGGCGCCGAGAGCTATTCCTCTTCCCTCCGCGGTATCACGGGGAGCGACCGTCACACTGTCCAGATATAATGAAGACGATGCGGCTCCGTACGCATACATTTTCAATTCGAGTTCCGACAATTTTTTGAGTGCTTCATCAAGTTCCATATATATACCTCCTGTTGAATAAATACTTTATACCAAGGTCTTTGAATTTTTTATAGATCATCAGACATCGCACTTCTTTTTGATCATCCCGAGTATTATAAAATATTTCGGATGATATATCAAATTATTGTAGACATTTCTGTCTGTACATGGTAAAATGCAAAACGTTCTCGGGGGTGTAGCTCACTTGGGAGAGCGCTTGAATGGCATTCAAGAGGTAGTCGGTTCGATCCCGATCATCTCCACCAGACAGTCTGCGGGCGTTTGCCCGTGATCGCTGCCTCTATAGCTCAGTAGGTAGAGCGCAGCCATGGTAAGGCTGAGGTCGCCGGTTCGATTCCGGCTGGAGGCTCCAAAGAAGCGGTAACTCAGTCGGTTTCCGCTTCTTTTATCATTTTTTGGGGTAAAATTCCGTATCGGGATAATATCTCTCGCTGTCGTTATAATGCCACCATTCGGCAAAATAGCCGTTGAACCCGCAGCTTTCCATTACATCTTCAAGTAAGCGTGCATTTGAAGCCGCATTTTCGTCCGCGTCGGAATAATCGCGGTCCGCCGCATCCGTAAAACAGTCAAATCCCGTAGGCATTTCTATTTCATTACCGTTCATATCTGTAAGTGTGATATCAACGGCGCTTCCCCTTGTATGATTCGAATAACCCTTATCGGGATCGGATACGTAATCTGCATCCGGGAAAACCTCCCACAGCTTCCGCTGCGAAGCGGCGGGTCTGAATGCATCCCATATTTTTATGCAGTATCCCTGCTTTCTGAGTATTTCCTGTGCTTTTGCCAGCTTCACGACTGTGCCGTACCTCGCGTAAGCATCCTTAAAATCATAAATCACCTGTCCCGTAAAATTATCTGATGTCGCATATTTCAGATCGATTATTATGTCCGGAATGTGATCCCTGATCCTCACGAGCGCGTCATCCGGCGGTATCGCGGCCGTATCTTCCGGACTGTCTTCCGTGATCTTATGCGGCGTTACGGCGGTTTCCGGGATATCGGTAATTTCAGGCGTTTCACGCGTTCCGGGCGTTTCGGACGCTTCGGGAGCTTCCGATGTCTCCTCGGCGGGTACGCTTTTTATGTCAGAACACGCAGATACAAAGAATACCAGACATGCGAGCAGACCGAAAGCAAATATAAATATCATTAATTCACTCATTTTCATTTACAACCACCTGAAAATATGCTATCATATTTCATGCCACAGACATGCGGGTGTAGTTCAATGGCAGAATTCCAGCTTCCCAAGCTGATCACGGGGGTTCGATTCCCCTCACCCGCTCCACGTCAGAACAGATTTTATTTTGTTCTGACTTTTTTTATGTCGGTTCACAATATGCGTTTCATCGTGAGCGCAGTATCTCCGTTTTCGTAATAATTCTTTCTTATGCCTATCTGCTCGAATCCTTCGCTCCTGTAAAGCTTCAAGGCGTTATGATTCTGTTCCCGGACTTCGAGAAATGTACAGACGCAGCCGCTTTCTTTGAGATATTCGAGCGATCTCCTGAGGATATCTCTCCCCAATCCGCGCGACCGGTATGAAGAGCGAACTGCTATGCGAAGTATCTCTCCTTCGTCAAGTATATGCTGCACACACGAAAATCCGACGGCACAGCCGCACTCAAACGGCACTATATACGACACGAAACCGCTTTCTGCACCGGCTGTTATGCTGCTGACGCTCCACGGTTCGGGAAATGACTCTTTTTCTATTTCGGCTATCATGCAGGCCTTATCATACGGTATGCCCGCTCCGTAACACTCATATATCATCTGTATATTTCTTATAGTAATCGATCTTGAGACGGGAGGGTGCCATATCGGAAAGGTCTCCCCTTTCGCAGGCCGCCTTATATTTCCTGTATGCGGAAAGAGACAGAGCTGTCGGGCTTCCGTTTGACAGCTGTTCCGGAGCCGGCACAAACATTTCACCGAGTTTACCGCAGAACAGCTCTTTATTGCTCGCCACTCCGTCGCCTGTAAAAACGATACGCTCTCCTTTGTGATCTTTTATGAGTCTGTCGCACAGTTCATCGCACGAGATCGCTTCCGAAGCCATGACCTTACGGCCGCCTATGTAAAGAGCCGCATATACTCTTGCATTTCTGGCATCTATTACGGGACATACTGCCGCATCTGAAGAAGTGACACAGGAAAGTGCGAGAGCTTCCAGCGAATCGATCCCTATCACGGGAACATTCAATGTGTATCCGTACGTTTTCGCGGTAGTCACTCCGATCCTGAGTCCGGTGTAAGAACCCGGTCCGTTTGTGACTGCCACCGCACAGATATCCTCGTTCCTTGTATCCGAGGCCTTCAATACGTATTCGATCGCAGGAAGCAGCTTGACGGAATGCGTCTTGCCGTCACATATCGACACAGACGCCAGCACGCGCGTGTTCTCGGATACTGCGGCCATGGCCGTGCTGCACGAAGTGTCCATTGAAAGTATCCTCACGGTTCAAACCTCCTTATCTCAATATCGCGTCTTTCCGGTGAAATATCATCACGTCTTAATATTTTTACATGTGTTATACGGTTTTTATAAATGCGCATTATCTCGGGGATCCTGTCGGCCCATTCTATAAAAATGACAGCCTGTTCGGATGCATATTCCTCAAAGCCTGTCTCCGTAAGCTCATCATATGACGATATCCTGTAAAGATCATAATGATAAAGAGGTATACGGCCCCCTTTATATTCGTTAAGGATAGTGAAAGTGGGACTTGTGATATAATCGTCTATTCCCAGTGCTCTTGCCGCACCGCCTGTAAAATGTGTCTTGCCCGCTCCGAGATCTCCCTCCAAAGCGACTATGTCACCGGGCTTCAGCAGCGACCCTATCTTAGCGCCCAAAGCGGCCGTTTCATACTCGCTGTCGGTTTTAAATTTAAGAAGAAGCTCCACCTTTTGATCATACTCCTGTTATGCTGTTTTGCATATGAAAGAGAAAAGCCCCGCAGAACGAGGCTTCTCTGTATAAGCTTGTAAAAATATTATCTCTTTGAGAACTGGGGTGCGCGTCTCGCTTTTTTGAGACCGTATTTTTTTCTTTCCTTCATTCTCGGGTCACGTGTAAGGAAGCCTTCCTGCTTAAGAGTCGAACGGAGATTCTCGTCATATTCAAGAAGAGCTCTTGCTATACCGTGGCGTATGGCTCCTGCCTGACCGGTGAATCCGCCGCCTGTGACCTTGCATATAACATCAAGCTTTCCTTCCGTGCCGGTAAGGGTAAGCGGCTGACGCACAATGACCTTAAGAGTTTCGAGTCCGAAATATTCGTCGATCGACTTTCCGTTTATGGTAACAGTGCCCGTGCCCGGAACGAGCTCAACGCGTGCAACTGATTTCTTTCTTCTTCCCGTAGCAAAGTATTGATCTGCCATTGTAAAATGCCTCCTTTATTAAAACTCATAAGCTTCAGGCTTCTGTGCCTGATTCACATGCTCGGGACCGGCATATACCTTAAGCTTCCTGAACATCGATCTTCCGAGAGAGTTCTTGGGCAGCATACCCTTAACGGCAGCCTCCACCGGAGCTGTAGGATGCTTCTTAAGCATATCCTTATACGGAATCACTTTAAGTCCGCCGGGATAACCTGTGTGATGACGGTAAAGCTTATCCGTAACCTTCTTGCCCGTAACAACTACCTTCTCGGCGTTTACGATTATAACAAAATCTCCCATATCGCAATTGGGCGTATAGGTAGGCTTATTCTTTCCCATAAGAATCTTAGCCGCTTCCGAAGCAAGGCGTCCCAATGTCTTGCCTTCGGCATCGATAATATACCATTTCTTTGCAGATATATCCGAAGCAGCCGCATTTGGCACATATGTCTTCATATAATAAAACCTCCTGATGAAAATGATCCGCTCTGCGGACAACATCGGAAATAGTACATTATCTTGACAGGCCTGTCAACCTTAAATTACGGTATTTTTAAAATATATCTTGTGTTCTCTTTAATTCTCTTGTTTTTTCTTTAATTCTCTCATTTTCTCGTTTGTCATTTCATTTTAATTCTGTGAGCATCGCGGAGTTTCACCGTTATATATTTCGCTCAAAGAAAAATCTGTGTGACATTTCGACATTATGTGTTATAATGTCTTGGCTTCCAAATAAGTTGTCAGGAGGATCAAAAATTATGTACAGGATCGGAATTGATTTGGGCGGTACGAATATATCCGCGGGAATTGTCGGAGATGAGGGCAGATTACTTTATAAATCTTCAATTCCCACGGAGGCGGAGCTCAGCGATGTTCAGATAACCGAGCTCATGGCTAAGTTCTGCCTGAATATCATAAATAACTGTGACATTTCGGAACAGGATATTGAATCCATAGGCATCGGATGCCCCGGCGTCTGCGATGACAAAAACGGGATTCTCGTATATACCGTTAATCTGCCTTTCAGAAATACCGAGATCGCAAAAATATTTTCCGGATTCATTTCAGCACCGGTTCATCTTGCAAATGACGCAAACTGTGCGGCTTTGGGCGAAGTGGTATGCGGCACCGCAAAGGGATACGGTAATTCGATCACGCTCACTCTCGGCACCGGCGTGGGCGGCGGCATAATAATAAACGGTAAGATCTACACCGGATTCAATCACGCCGCAGGTGAAATGGGACATATAACGATACACGCTGGCGGAGAGCTCTGCGGCTGCGGCAGGAAGGGTTGTCTCGAAGCTTACGCTTCGGCTACAGCTCTCATACGTGAGTCCAAGCGCGCTTTTAATGAAAACCCGGACTCTTTGATACGCGAGCTCTGCGGCGGTGACATCAACAAGATAAACGCAAAAACGCCCTTCGATGCCAAACGTGCCGGAGATAAAGCCGGTACCGACATTGTAGACAGATATATTCAGGATCTCGGAGAAGGCATAATCAATTATATCAATGTATTCCAGCCCGAGATCATCCTGCTCGGTGGCGGAGTCTCTAAGGAAGGCGAATATCTTCTTGAACCGCTTCGCAAATATGTGTTTACTTACACGTACGGTCATGATTTCCTTCCGAGGACAAAGATCGAATGTGCGATGCTCGGAAACGACGCCGGTATCATAGGCGCTGCTATGTTGGATTAGCCGCTTATATATCGGTGTATTCCGTTTTATACAGATACAGTCCGTGCGGGGGTGCCGTTATCCCCGCATTTTTTCTGTTTTTAGAATCGATCATGTGCTTGATATCATCAGGTTGAAAGCGTCCGGATATCACGCCCGCTACTGTACCTGCTATTATACGTACCATATTGTACAAAAAGCCGTCGCCGCATATTTCAAGGCAATATACAGACTCCCCCACACGCTTGATATCAGCGTTATATACAGTTCTTTCCGTTGTTTTGGCAAGACCTCCGGACGCTTTAAAAGAACTGAAATCATGTCTTCCCGTAATAAAAGAGCAGGCCGTGTTTGCCGTCACGATCAATCTGTCTTCCGATACGGGAGGTCTTGCCGAAACTCTCCAGGCTCTGTTCCTGAGCATGGGACGATCGTATTCTCCGTAGTAAAAATAATATCTGTATGTCTTATTTTTGATCGAAAAGGCGGCATGGAAATCGCGCGGAACCTCATCGGAATATTTCACCTTGATGTCATCCGGAAGAAAAGGATCGAGCGCTCTGTAAAATCTTTCGGGCGGCACCGTGGAGCAGGTCATGAAGTTTGCGGTATAATTCAGTGCGTGAACGCCGGCGTCGGTCCTGCTGCATCCGTTTACCGTCACATGCTCCCCCGTCAATCTGTAAACTGCCGACTCGGCGGCAGCCTGAACCGTGGGTATCTTCTTATTTCCCTGCCGCATCCATCCCGAATATCCGGTACCGTCAAATTCCAGTATGATCCTTATATTACGCATCGGTACCACTCTTTTTCGTGAGCAGCCCGGATATATCAACATCAAGTGCAGTCTTGTTCATATATACGCACACGTATACATCTATCAGACTGACGGCAAGCTCCATGAGCGTATAAATAACGACCGCGATACATGAAGCGGCTATACTGCTGCCTGCAATGACCTGAACAAAAGATACAAAATATGAAACCGCATAACGTATTATCACTGTTCCAAATGCGACCGCGCAGGCCTGTCCTATGCCCTTTCTCATATAAAGAGACGAAACTAAGAGCGCTTTCCTGCCCCACAGTCCTGTCTTGACGGCGGCATGCTGATAATATGCGTACGATATGAAGAATATTATCCCGAGTATTATCAGGAACATGCCGAATGCGACCGTAACGGCATATATGACAGAAGTAAGTATCATTTTGGGCCAGAACCTTACAGAGAAATCCATTATATCCGATAAGCGCGGTTTTGAGCCTCCGTCATTCTCAAGCACTGTAAAAGACGACTTGATAACAGCAATGCGGAACACGTAAATAAAAAGACTTATGAGCCATATGCTGAGCATATACATGAGCATCTTATCATATGATATATCCGTGTTTTCCGGTAAATAGGGCTGTATGATGAATTCCTGCACCGCATATACCGGCACGACTATCATTAATGATAATATGCAGATAAGACTTAATATCTTTTTATAAACATATGCGGCCTGTTTCATCAATGTCTGCGCTTTCTTTTTTTATTATTAGACCTGTGTGCCCTGCCCGAATAGCTGTAATCCTGCCTGCCGTGTTTTTTCTCCCATGAGTCCCCCGCAAATCTGACGAAGAGCCACGATAAGCCGAGCCCTATAAATGACATTACGGCGCACGTTATGTTTGAAAGGAGTATGGACAGACTGTATACGGGCTGATCCGAGCTTTGAGACATATATTTATAATTCGAAAAGCCGTTTTCGGTTATGTTCAACCTGTACAGTTCAAATGTTTTTTGTATTATGTTCATGTCCGGATCCTGTATGCTGCCTGCATAATTTACAGCGCATTCCGCGAAAACTGCGGCCGTGACGGCTATAAGGCACGATGCTGCCACGAGAAGGATATGAATGTTCTTCTGATCCTCTCTGCGTACGAAATAGACATAAAAAGCATAAGCGGTCATGCCGGTGAAAATATATAGAATGCCGCTTATGTTGCCCACAAAATAATCAGCCGTCACGCAGACCGCCGCACCTGTAAATGCTCCCAGAAGAGAAAACAGGAACGCCCTTAAATATGTGCCGGATGCTGCGTGTGTCTTACTGCGTTTTTGCTCATTTAACACTGTCGGATCAACCAATCATCAAAACTCCCTTAAACAAGTAGATTATATATTTATTTTTGAAGTGCTGTTTCAGTCGGATCAAAGCTTTCAAATATGGCGTCCACCTTATTGTTCAGTTCCTCTTCAGATACGGAAGTGGACAGCATGATCTCACTGAATATCGCATTTCTGGAATTGGTAAGAAGCTTCTTCTCACCGGTAGACAGGCTGCGCTTCTGTTCGCGGAGCCGCAGATATTTATAAACGTCGACTGCTTCAAGTATATCTCCGGTCCTGAGCTTATCCAAATTCTCACGGTGTTTTTTATTCCAATTGAGAGTACTGGCTTTACACGGCTTCTGAAACCGTTCGAAAACCTCTTCTGCCTTCTCCGGGGACATTACGGGGCGCAATCCGATGCTGTCGGCCGAATCCACGGGTATGCTGAGTTCAAGCTTGCTGTGTGCAAGAGTCAGCATATAATACATTTTCTTCTCTCCGAGACATTCTTTTTCTTCTATCGAAGTGATGATCCCTGCGCCGTGGAAAGGATGCACTACCTTATCCCCTATTGAATATTTCATATAAAAACCTCTTTGTCCGCACATCATACCGAAACGATATGATGTAAAAAAGCTGTACTTAATTTCATTAATATTATATACTGAGACGCGAAAAAAATCAAGGCGGAAAGAGGCATCGGCATGCATAATAATACTTTATCGGCATATGAATTAAAACAACTGTTCATACATTATTTCGGCGGATCGGACAATGATATCAGGATATTTACCGCTCCCGGGAGAGTCAATCTCATAGGTGAACATATAGACTACTGCGGAGGATCTGTTTTTCCCGCAGCGCTCACTCTGTCATGCGTTGCCGCAGTGCGTCTGAACGGTACGACGCGCATAAATATGCGCGCGGACGATCTTGACGGACTGTACAGCATAGACCTTGACAATACTTCGGAAGGCAGAAATCTCAAATGGGGAAATTATCAGGCCGGCGTGATCCACGGTCTTATTGAAGCAGGATATTCGGTTCGCGGCATGGATATGCTTTTCACAGGCGATATACCCTTCGGTTCAGGCCTGTCGTCATCTGCGGCCATAGAACTCACGACGGCGGTGGCCGCGAGAGAGCTGTCTGAAAATCACGACAGCATGTCTCATGACAATATAGAACTTGCCCTTATAGGTCAGAAGGCGGAACATACATTCTGCGGCGTGAACTGCGGTATCATGGATCAGTTTGCATCGGCTATGGGGCGAAAGGACAATGCGATACTGCTGAACTGTTCGTCACTTGAATACAGATACATTCCTCTTGATCTCGGTGATTACAGAGTGGTACTCGCAAATACATGCAAGAAGCATTCTCTCGGCACATCGGAATATAACAAGAGAAGACTCGAGGTTGCCGAGGGGCTGAAACGTATGAACAAGGTGCTCTCACGAGAATGTAGGAACCTGTGCGATTATACCGAGGAGGATTACTATGCGGCGGAAGGCAGTCTTACGCATGATAAGATACGAGACCGTGTAAAGCACGTTATACTCGAAAATGAGCGCGTCAGGAAAGCCGTATCCGCTCTTGAAAAGGGAGATCTCGTAAAATTCGGCGAGATCTTACGGGAAGCCAACGATTCGATCAGATATCTGTATGAGGTCACGGGATATGAGCTCGACACCATGTACGATCTGGCATGTAATGAAGACGGCTGTATAGGGTCAAGGATGACGGGCGCAGGCTTCGGAGGATGTACTATAAATATAGTTCATAAAGACTTTGCCGCAGGTTTTGCGGAGAATATGAAGAAATCATACACAAAAGCCACCGGTATAGTGCCGGAGTTTTATACATGCTCCATAGGAGACGGCGCCCGTGAGATCACAGTATGATATCCTTGCTTATTTTTTCGGCCTCATCGCCCAGTCCGAGACCTTTTAATATCGCAAAAGCAAAATCGGCCGCCGTACCTGCCGAGCGTCCCGTTATTATATTTCCGTCAATGACTGCGCGCTCCTGCGTGTATTCGCCGCAGGACGACGGGTCTATGCATCCCGGGTATGACGTGACTCTTCTGTCTTTGAGCAAGCCCAGCTTTTCAAACACACAAGGAGCCGCGCATACGGCAGCCATTATTTTACCCTTACGGGCAAAAGCCTTTATCATATCGGCAATGCGCGCGTCGTCTCTCAGGGTATGTGCATTTTTGAGCCCGCCCGGCATTACGACTCCGTCATAAATATCCGCGGCTTCGCTCGCCGCATTAAAGGCGCTCAGAGATTTATCCGCATTCAGCCTTATATTGTGGGCTCCCGCAACCGTACGATCAGGCGAAATACTGCATATATCTACGATAACACCGGCCCTTTTCAAAATATCGGCAGTAAAGACTGCTTCTGTCTCCTCAAATCCTTCCGATATGAGCATTATCATTCTTTTCATATAAAACTCCTTTCCGCTCTGCTGAAAATATCATTTAGCTCTGTAACAGATGATATGTATGTGACTTCACAACCGCTATACATTCCCGATGACAACATCTTGCATATCCCGTCTTCATTTCCCTTAGGAACTATGCAACGCTTAAAACCCATTCTGAAAGCCTCCGACACACGTTTTTCGGATTGACTGACGCTCCTTATCTCACCTGTAAGACCCACCTCGCCGAATATGACCGTATCGTGGGGGAACATGCAATTTCTGTAGGATGACATTATCGCGGCGGAGACTGCCGCGTCGGCCGCAGGCTCGTACACACGCATGCCTCCTATTACATTTACGTATGCATCACACTCGCTCATTTTGTAACCGGCTCTTTTCTCGAGAACTGCGGTGAGGAGAGCAACTCTGTTGTAATCAAGTCCGGCAGTCATCCTGCGCGGATTTGTAAGTGTGGTGCCCGATATGAGAGCCTGTATTTCAAGGAGCATGGGACGAGTACCCTCGAGGGTACATACGACGGCTGTTCCCGCGGCATCTGCGGGACGCCCTTCCAGCATCGCCTCAGAGGGATTCGCAACCTCCGCAAGTCCGTCCTCTCTCATCTCAAATACTCCTATTTCATCGGTGGAGCCGAATCTGTTCTTAACGCATCTCAATATGCGGTATGCCTGATGACGTTCACCTTCAAAATACAGGACAGTATCTACCATATGCTCAAGGACACGGGGCCCTGCTATTCCTCCGTCCTTCGTTACATGCCCTATTATAAATACGGATATACCGCTGCATTTAGCGATCTTCATGAGCCTTCCCGTTATCTCGCGCACCTGACTCACGCTTCCCGGAGCGGATGATATTTCACTGTCATATACGGTCTGTATAGAGTCGATCACAATATATTCCGGCTTTACACGCTCTATTTCCGATTCTATCGAGCTTATAAGAGTTTCGGAATAGACATACAGGTTATCAGCCGCAACATGCAGTCTGTCGGCACGCATCTTTATCTGCTGCACGGATTCCTCTCCGGAAACATAAAGCACATTTTTGCTTTTGGCCATATTACCCGAGAGCATGAGCATCATGGTGGATTTTCCAATTCCCGGATCGCCGGCCGCAAGAATGAGAGAACCCTTTACTATGCCCCCGCCGAGAACTCTGTCCAGTTCTTTGATGCCTGTCTTCTCTCTGTGGGCGACATCAGTCTCTATATCGTTTATAAGGGCCGCCTTTGTCTGAAAATGACCGGACTTAAAGCCGAAGGAATTCCCGCCGGATCCGGGCTCTGTATATACTTTTTCTTCGGTCAGCGTATTCCAGCTGCCGCATCCCGGGCATTTGCCAAGCCAGCCGCTCGACTCATACCCGCACTCAGTACAATAAAAAACACTCTTGCTCTTAGCCATCTGATGCCACCACCGAGCCGTTATCTACGGATATCCGAATTTTTTTATTTTCGGAGGAAAGCATTATTTCCGCCACTTTATCTTCTATTTCACTCTGTATGAGTCTTTTTATAGGTCTTGCACCGTATACCTCGCTGAACCCTTTTTCGGCTATATGATCGGCGGCCTCACTGTCAACGCTAAGCTCAACACCGCTTGCCGCGGCTCTTTTAACGAGCCCTTCTATAAGGATATCGGTTATTCCCCTGATCTCTGTTTTTGTCAGCTTTCTGAACACTATTATATCGTCCACTCTGTTCAGGAATTCCGGTCTGAACGTTTTCTTGAGCTCCTCCTGTACGCCTGACTTCATATTTTCATATTTTTCAGATTCATCATACTGGGTAAAGCCGAGCGTCTTTGGTTCGGTTATGCTGCGCGCACCTATATTGGACGTCATGATTATAACTGTATTTTTAAAATCAAGCCTTCGGCCCTTCGAATCCGTTATCTGACCTTCGTCCAGTATCTGAAGCAAAATATTGAAAATGTCGGGATGAGCTTTTTCTATCTCGTCAAACAGGACAACTGAATACGGCTGATTTCTCACCTTTTGCGAAAGCAGCGGTTCCTCGGAGAAGCCTATATATCCGGGCGGCGATCCTATCAGCTTCGACACACTGTGCGACTCCATATATTCGGACATATCAAAGCGTATCAGAGCATTCTCATCTCCGAAAAGAGCCTCCGCGAGCGCGCGGCAGACCTCAGTCTTGCCCACTCCCGTAGGTCCGAGGAATATAAATGAGCCTATGGGCCTGCGAGGATCCTTGAGCCCTGTCCTGCCCCTTCTTACGGCTTTAGCTACGGATGAAACGGCATCATTCTGTCCGACCACCCGCTTGTGTATGACATTTTCAAGCTCGAGCAGCCTCTTCGATTCATCTGTGTTGAGCTTGGAAAGCGGTATCCCCGTCCACGAGGAGACTACTTCGGCCACGTCGTTTTCACTTACGCATATTCCCGTAAAAGACGATCCGCTCCCGCCGCTGCTGTCTTCCGCTGTCTTCTTTCTTATGTTCATTTCCTCACGCCTGCACCGTGCGGCCTCCTTAAAATCGCCGCGGAGCATGGCGTTGTCTCTTTCTTCACGGAGCTTTGTTATCATCGATCCGGATCCGTCTTCGGCAGAAAGATCACAGGTGTCATCCTTAAACCGTTTTGCCGATGAAGCCTCATCTATTATATCGATAGCTTTATCCGGCAGAAATCTGTCCGTTATATAACGTTTGGACAGCTTTACGGCAGCGCGCAGCGCTTCTTCCGATATCCTGACTCCGTGGAACGATTCATATGTGCTCTTCAAGCCTTCAAGTATCCTGTATGTCTCATCTTCGTCCGGTTCGGAGACTGTTACCGGCTGAAAACGTCTTTCGAGAGCTGTATCCTTCTCTATATATTTCCGATATTCTCTGAGTGTTGTAGAGCCTATTACCTTTACTGTCCCTCTTGAGAGCTCGGGCTTAAGCATATTGGCCGCATCAAGAGATCCTTCCGCATTGCCCATTCCGATTATATTGTGTATCTCGTCAAAGAAGAGTATCACATCTTTATTGTCTTTGGCGTCGGATATAACGCGTCTCATTCGTTCTTCAAATTCGCCCCTGTATTTTGTCCCCGATACCATGCCCGAAAGATCTATTGATATTATCCTCGTATTCTTCATGCTGTCAGGTACGCCGCCGCTTGCGATAAGCTGTGCGAGGCCTTCAACGACTGCCGTCTTACCGACTCCCGGCTCGCCTACAAGGCAAGGATTGTTTTTTGTCTTTCTTCCCAGGACCTGTATTATGCGCTTCATTTCTTTTTCTCTGCCTATTATCCTGTCATAAGCGCCTTCGGCAGCGAGGCGTGTCATATCCGTTCCGAATCTGTCGAGATAAGATCCTTCGTACGCATTGCCCCGCATGTAATCTACCGCAAGGAGCTCCATGGGTGCGGCGTCTTCATTCAAGTCGATATTCGCATATCTCTGTCTTTCCAGATCGGCAGTGAATTCATCCGTCTGGAGCATTGCAATGATATCCCTGAAAAGGCGAGCCGGTTCGACGTTCAGATCTATCAGTATCCTTACTGCTATGCTGTCTATCTCTCTGAATATCGATACGAGCAGATGTTCCGTACCTACGCTCGAGTGGCCGTAATGAAGCGCAGTCTCAAGGCTTCTTCTTATGACTCTCTCACACGCTATCGTGTAATACATTTCACCTGTATACGGCCCTTTTGAAGTTGACGGCTGAGCCACCATACGCTTTACGGACTCCCTTATGCGTTCCGGTCTGAGGTCGTTCTGCTGAAGCACCATGCCCGCTATGCCCACAGCGTCCGTACAAAGTCCGATCAAAAGGTGCTCTGTTCCCACCACGTTGCTACCCATGCTCCTGGCTTCGGACTCTGCAAGAGCAACGGCTTCCCGGGCCTTCCCGGTGAAATTTATATCTTTAAATTCGTTAAGCATATATCCTCCCGATACATATCACATGACAGCCGCGATCTCCGCTGCCGTAAGATCTTTTATTTCTCCGCTTTTTACGGAAGAATCGAGTTCGCCGCAGAGCATTACATGCCTTCTGATAAGATCCGTATCTATGCCGGAAGCCTGTCTCATGAGCTTGGAAGCGGCAAACTCCTTTATCCCGAGCAGTGAGGCGATCTCGGCAGATCGCGCCCCGTCATTCATAAGAACTTTAACGTTATAAAGCCGGGACCACATTTTACTGACTATGGCAAGTATCTTGACAGGAGGCTCCCTGTCATCGAGCAGTTTTCTTAAAATCAAGAATGCCCGTTCGTGATCTTTCGCTGCTATGGCATCATTTATATCAAACAGTCCCGCGTTCGTACGCATATTGCAAAGAGCGTCCACGTGCGATCTTTCAATATAAGCGCCTTCCGGCACATACAGAATGAGCTTTTCCGTCTCGGCAAGAAGCGTTGAAATATCATTTCCTATTCCGTCTGTCATATACTGAAGCACATTATCGGATATCCTTCTTCCCGAACCGACTACACGGGATGATATCAGTTTTTTTATTTCCGCCGTACCCTGCCTTTTGCAATTAAAGACTATTCCCGTATCGCATACTTTCTTATAGAGCTTATTGCGCTTATCGACATCGTCTTCTTTAAATACTATATATGTGTTGCTGTCGTTGGCCGCATCTGCGAAATCAGTGACGGTCGACGATCGGAAAAAGCCGCTGCCGCTCACCACGATCAGCTGTCTGTCGCCGAACATCGAAACAGACGAACATATGGATGCTATTTCACGTACGTCCGCGTCCGACGAAAAATAAAAACAGTTCATGTCATCGCAGCCGACTCTTGCGCGTATTCGTGAAGTATACAGATCCTTAAGGTAAACCTCCGGCCCGTAAAAAAGATACACATGCTTTAGTTCTTCCTGCCTGATATGATCCCTGATCGCATTTATGCTGTCAATTTCTGCCATATACGCAGCTTACCCTCTCTCATTACAACGCGCACGGCTCCGCAAATATCCGTTCTCATTATATTTGCGCCGGATTCCGTCAGCGTATTTATAACGCGATCCGACGGATGCCCGTAACTGTTATTTCTTCCGACACTTATTATAGCATACTCGGGTGAAATTATCGAAATATTTTTGGCCTTACTGCTCGTATCCGAGCCGTGATGAGCCACGGCAAGTATATCCGTATTTCTCGCATATCCCGCATCTGCGATATATGTTTCCGTTTCAATCTCGATATCTCCGGTAAAAATGACGCTGCCGTGTCTGTCGTACATATAGGCAGTTAAAGAGCTGTTATTGACATCACTGCTCTCATCCGATATCATACTGCTTTCGTTTGCATAGAGTACAGCCTCGGCCGTTCCGAAGGCATATTTCTTTTCCCCCTTGACGCGCATGACTTCGATCCCTTTTACATGAGCGATATCGCATATTTCATTTATTTTACTGTCATACGGGTTATCCGGAACTATAACGCATTTAATATTATGCTCGCTCATGACATCGTATATGCCGCCCGAATGATCGTCATGCCCGTGTGTCAGCATCAAAAAATCGAGTGTTCCTATGCCCTGCCTGAAAAGTAATGAGCTTACATCCGTTTTACCGTCACCCGCGTCTACGAGCCCGCATACTCCTCCGATCTTTACGACTGCGGAGAATCCCTGTCCTACGTCGAGAAATATCACCTCAGTCTTACTTTTACGGCGGTCAAGTCCGGCAAGTCCCGCAAATATTACAGCGCAGGATATAAAAACAACTGAAAAAGCTTTTATTTTTCTTCTGAATATGTTTTTCCCGTACAAAAACAGTAACAGAGCAGAATAGTATATTATCATTATGTATGCCGGAAATGAAGGCACCTTAAAAGCCCCGAGCGGCGGCGGTACTCCGGAGCCTATGCAGGATACCTTATCAAGTCCGTATATGGCTGCCGATGCGAAGGATGCCGGGATCACACGCAAATATCTTACAATGGGAATATACGTCATCACCCATATCATAAGGCCGGACATGCATATGCAGTATGCGAGGCCCGAAGCAAAAACGGTAGCTGCTGTACCTATCGGTGATAATGTATTAAAATACTGTATGAGCAGCGGAGACATACCGATACTTACCGATATGCCCGATGAAAGAGAAGAAGGTATCTTTCCGAAGAAAAATATGTGTTTTGATATTACCGGGCATATCAGGAGTATTGAAGCCGCCGCGGCATAGCTTAATATGAATCCGCTGCCGTAAATATTGTACGGATTCATAACAAGCTGTACAGAAGCTGCCAACATGAGAGCATTGTGGTTCCTGCACGGTCTTCTAAATAGCTTACCTGTCAATATATACACGTTCTGTATGAGCGCTCTCGTGACCGACGCCGAATAATCTGCGATTCCCGCGAACAATATGAGACAGACTATACAAAGAAAGCATCTCACAGAGATGTGGATCCTTTTCCTTGAGAAAAGCCTCATCGATATTCCCTGCACAAATCCCATATGCATTCCGGAAACGGCCATTACATGAGCTATTCCCGCATTCCTGTAATTTTCCATGCTTTCATCCTGAATGCCGTCCGTCGTTCCCGTAAGTATGCCCATTACGAAGCCCGCATACTCAGTACCCATCGCAGATTCCGCAGATTTTTGTATACTGCCTCTTATTGCCGCGCAGAGCTTTTTATACGAAGTCTTTAAAGTAAAATACGATCCCGCTTTTAAGCTGTCACCGCCGCGCTTCATTTCGGAAAGAGAACCGTAAATATCGATATATTTATCACTGTTCACATACGCCGTATATATCACATTTTTAGAAGCGAGGTATTGTTTACTGTCAAATCCGCCGAAATTGGACGCATGCTCCGGAACTGAAACAGAGACAGCTTCCGTATCAAGCTTTATGTAAGCTCCCGAGCTTAACCTTCCGTATGTATCGCCGCATTTTTCATTGAAATAAAGAAGCACGTTATATCCGTCCGATGTCATAAAAAGTGCCTGTCTGTCTTTATTCCACACGGCTTTATACGCAAAACCGTATAAACATGAATTTTTACAGCCTGCGGGCAATTCACGCGGCAGTCCTGATCCTGAATATACTCTTACAGCAGACGAAGCAATGCTCAGTATAAAAAGAATGATCATTATATGACCCGTCAATATATAATCTCTTATCTTTGCAGTCATTTATGTCAGATCTTCTTGCTCTTCGGTCTTGAAAAAAGTGCCGCCGCCAGTGCGAGGAATACCGCCGTTATTATTCCGGCGGCCACGTCGGCAAGTCCGCCCGTAAATATTCCTCTGAAGCCGTACATGTCCACCGCTTTGAATACTCCCTTGCAGAGCGAATATCCGAAGCCTGTAAGAGGTATGGTAGCCCCGAAGTGACCGATCTTGACCACGTATTCGTATACACCTGCGGCTGTCAGTAAAACGCCTGACACAACATACAGTACGAGTATTCTGGCAGAAGTAAGCTTTGTCTTGTCAAGAAGTATCTGCGCTATCATGCACAAAAGCCCGCCTACCGCAAAAACACTTAAATATTTTAACAATATATCCATATTTTTCAGCTTTCCCCCAAAATTTATATTTCAATGGCCACGGCATGCGCAATGCCCGAAATGCTCTCTGACTGCATTACGGATACAGGACTCATAAGAGCTCCCGTGGCAACAAAAAGTATTTTTTTCATTTCGCCCCTTATAAGCTTTGGATAAAAGCAGCATGAAAGCACGGCTGTTCCGCAGCCGCAGCCGCTTCCTCCGGAGTTTGTCCTCTGCTTTACGGGGTCGAATATCATGGCGCCGCAGTCCATATGAACGGATTCGCTGAGTCCGGTGATCTCTCTGAGTATGCCGCTTCCGGTGATACCCAGATCGCCGGTTATCACTGCATCGTAATAATCCGGTGTTCTGTTAAGATCCGACATGTGAGTCATTATCGTATCTGCCGCCGCAGGAGCCATTGCGGCTCCCATATTATTTGAATCTGTAATATTGAAATCTACTATTCTGCCCACAGTAACCGACGTGATCTCAGGGCCGCCGGGTTCCGAAGACAGCCACAATCCGCCTGCCGCAGTCACCGTCCACTGCGATGTGGGAGGTCTCTGTCCTCCCTGCTCCACAGGCGTTCTGTATGTCTTTTCCGCAGAACAGAAATTGCTCGAAGCCATGCATACAACGTTGTCCATTCCTCCGCTGTTTATGAGAAAAGAAGCTATGCACATGCCTTCCGCTATTGTCGAACATGCTCCGAACAGACCCAGATACGGAGCATTCGAATCTTTCAGCCCTATTGAAGACGCAGTACACTGATTCATGAGGTCTCCCGCAAGCACGCAGTCTATGTCTTCTGTCTTCCTGTCCGTCTTACCCATAAGCTTATGAAAAGCGGCGCATATAAATTTAGCTTCGGCCTTTTCCCATGTTTTTTCTCCCCAATCCTCCGGCCTCACTTCGTCAAAGCAGTCTCCGAGAGGTCCGGCCTTTTCTCTCGGGCCAACTATCGCGGCAGTCTCTCTTATATAGACACCTCTGTCATTTACATAAGTCTGTCTTCCCTTTTTAACTGACATAAAGCTGCCCCCTTAACGTATAAGATAATAAATGAAGCCCGCTGTGACCGAAGCGGCGGTGCCGTACACTATTACAGGTCCCGCCACACGGAACATCTGAGACCCTACTCCCAGAATGAAGCCTTCGCTTTTATATTCCATGGCCGGTGAAGTTATAGAATTTGCAAAACCCGTTATGGGCACTATGGTGCCGGCTCCCGCAACACGTCCTATTTCGTCATAAACATTAAGTGCAGTCAGCAGCACTCCGAGAAATACCATGAACATCACCGTAAGCGTCTTGCCGCTCTCTTCGTCGATCTCTCCGAATATATGTGATGCGGCACTGCACGTGATAAGATCGTAAAACAATTGCGCGATGATACAGATAAGCCCTCCCGACACAAATGCAAGTGCGCAGTTCTTTACAACATTTGATCCCGCAGAATGTCTGTCCGCAACAGCGGCATATTTTTCCTTCGTAAGACCGTTAAGATCATGATCCATTTGCTCCGTCGTCTCCTTTGCTCCCGGTTACATCTGTATTATTCCGTAACAGGCATATTTCTATTCGTATTTATCATCCTCCCGAAAGCTGCTGTCTCATTTTTATGAGTATCTTTTTCTCCATTCTTGAAACCTGTACCTGTGATATGCCGAGCTGCTCTGCTATTGATGACTGTGTCATATCGCCGTAATATCTGAGCTTTATTATCGATCTTTCCTGTTCATTCAGTTCATTCATCGCATTTTCCAATGACATCCTGTCAAGTATCCTCTCATAACATGCGGTATCGCTTTCCGCCGTATTCATGAGCCTGTCTATGAGATATTCGGAATTCGGCGAATTTTCATCGATGCAGGAATAAATGGATTCCGGCGTATAAGAGGCCTCTATGGCCATCACTATATCCTCTTTGTCTGCTCCGAGCGCCTCGGCGATCTCCGAGACAGGCGGTTCTTTAAAAGTCTTTCTTTCCGATTCCTCCACATATGCTTTTATCCTTAATCCGAGTTCTTTGACTGACCGCGAGACCTTTACAGGTCCCTCGTCTCTTAAATATCTGCGTATCTCACCTGCTATCATAGGTATCGCATATGTAGAAAAACATACATCATAGTCCGTATCAAAATTCCGTATGGCCTTTATAAGTCCTATGGAGCCTATCTGGAAAAGGTCATCGGGATCGGTTCCTTTATTCAGATAACGTCTGACAACGCTCCGTACGAGACCTACATTATCCTCGTATATTTCTTTCTGGGCTTCGTTACTTTCGGATTCACTGCCGCCGCGTACCTTCTCAAGCAGTGCTTTTACGGCTCTGTCGTCATATTTTCGCACTTACTCTCACCACCGCTTTTGGCACCGGATAAAGAGTTGAATATTTTGAACAGCTTGATCTCCGTGCCCTTTCCGGGCTCCGACCATACGCTGAAATGATCCGTAAATGATTCCATTATCGTAAAACCCATTCCGGACCGTTCCATTTCCGGAGAGGATGTAAACATAGGCTCCCGCGCCTTCTCAATATTCTCTATACCGCACCCTCTGTCTGTGACTGTCACCTCCATTGCATCTCCGTACAGTACGCATTCCATTCTGACGGTACATTTGTCTCTTGACGCGGTCACATTCGCGTATCCGTGTATTATGCTGTTAGTGACGGCTTCACTGACTGCCGTTACTATATCCGACAGTTCGCTGAGAGTCGGGTCAAGCTGAACCGCGCACGCGCTGACTATCGCTCTTGCCAGTGATTCGTTGCACGATTTCGCGTAAAATTCAGTGCTCAATCTGTTTATTTCGACTCTGCCTTCAATATATGAGTTTTCATTCATAGTGATCCTGTTCCTTTCTGTCATACGGCGTCATGTATATCCGAGCATCTGTGTATCAACCTGAAAACACCTGACATTTCGAGTATTTTTGATGCATTGGGATTGTCGCATATAATCCATGCTTTTCCGCCTAACGCCTTTATTTTCTTATATCTTCCCATTATCATGCCTATTCCGGAGCTGTCCATAAATGTCAGTCCGTCAAAATCAAAAAGAATATCCCTTGTAGGCGGCTTCATTATCTCCGCATCTATTCTCACTCTTACTTCATCTGCAACGTGATTATCAAGTTCGCCGGCGATATATACGATCAATGTACGCCCGCTCCTCGCCATACTGAAATTCATATCTTGTCCTCCTTAATGTTGACAGCTTACTGTAACATAATACAATTATTTCCCGGGAAATAGTCATTTCCGGGAAATAATTCAGGACAAAATTTTGTTGGCGATATCTTCTATCTTTTTAAGTCTGTGAGCCGCTCCCGATTTACTTATGGGCGGAGAGAGCATCATGCCTATATCCTTCAGTGAAAGTGATTCGTCATCTGCGCGCAGCTTTGCAATCTTCTTAAGTTCTATGGGCAGTCCGTCAAAAGCAGATGTTTTCATAAATTCGGATATCAGGGCTTTCTGACGTACCGCCGCGCTGACAGTCTTGTCAAGATTGGCATTGTCGCAATTTGTAACGCGATTCACATCGTTTTTATATTTTTTGATTATACTGCTGTTTTCAAGCTCGAGCATTGCTCCGACGGCACCTATGCGGGCAAGGAGAGACGATACATTTTCAGAGCTTTTTATATATATGAGAATGTTGCGGTTTCTGACGGACACATTGTAATGTATGCCGCATGTATCGAGCGCAGCGCCGCACATATCCGCAGTGTCCTTGTTTTTGAAGGATATATCGGCCCTTGCCGTCTTGTCGGGAGGATTTATATAGCCTGATCGTATAAAGCATCCCCGTATAAAGGCTGCGGCGCAGCATTGCTTTGAAAATGACAGGTCCTGCTTTTCCTGCATACGTATGACCGTGCCCCACATGACGCTTCCTTTTTTATTTCTGACCGTATACGTTCTGACTCTGACAAAGAGGCCTCTGCTCTTTGATGAGAGCGCGCAGATACGTTTTATATAGTTCTTATCTTTTGACAGAAAAACATTTCCGCCGTTCATCAAAACAGCGGAATAAAGCTCCGCCTGCGCGCAGCAGACCGATCTTATATCAGACAGCGTAAGTTTGTGTTTAATGTCCGAAGAATAACTCATATCGCATTATTTTTTATGACGAGCAGCTCGTGCATGGCTCTCGTGCAGGCAGTGTACATAAGTTCATCCGGCATATCCCATATAACGGCGCAGTCGTACTCCAGACCCTTCGCGAGATACAGAGGCAGTACGCGTATGCGCAGCTTTGACGAAACAGAGTACGGTATATGCATCTCACTTTCGAAGCGTCTTGCTTCTGCGGCGCTTTTACATATGACCGCCATATTTTCATATCCTTCATCCGCCATTTTCAGTATATATTCCGACGCTGCTCTTGCGGCGCTCTTAACATTTTCACACTTGATCTCGACGGGTTCGGAACCGATCCTCACGCAGCCCGCGCTCATATCCGCGCCGGTATATGCCGACGCATAGTCCGATATCTGCTTTGTGGATCTGTAATTGGTACCCAACTCATATAATCTGAAGGGCCTGCGTCTTATGATCTTCTTTATGTCGGCAACAAAATCGCCGTTATTTCCGAAAACACGCTGATCGACATCGCCCACGAAAAGCATGTTGGATCCCCTGTATACGCGTTTTAAAAGTTCAAGATATATAGGTGTGAAATCCTGCGCCTCATCGGCTATCAGATAAAAATTCCTGCTCTTGCTCTCGGGCTCATACAGTTCGTTATAAAGTATGGCGACGGCGCACGCATCCTCCCAGAAGATCTCACCGGGAGCATGATCCGCTATATCCGGATATTCCGAATACATCATTTGGTAAAGAGCGGGAACCGACAAAGACACCATCATATAGTTTAGTTCAAGCCGCAGCTTTTCTATGAGGTCAGCGCTCCTTATCTTATGCTCCTGAGCTATATACTTGGCCATTTCATATGTGCGTCCCATAACAGGTACATCCGAAAACCGGGAGTAAAACAGGTCCTTCAAGAGCTCAGCATCGACCTTTACAGTCATATCCTCATCGAGATAAAGATCCTCGGCTCTGAATATATCGGTCTTGAGCCTGCGCACATAGTCACATACGATGTCTCTGAATCGCATTCCGGCTTTAAAATCGGCATTCCGTTTTATTACACCGCCTTCATCAGAGCCGTTCAATATACGCTCCTGCTGATAAATTCTGTCCTTAAATCCGAAATCCTCTATCTCGGATACGGCTTGCCCTATCACATCCTCCGGCAGCAGCTGTTCGGCGTTTTCTTCACCCAGATCGGGAAGAACGGATGAGATATATTCGGAGAAAACGCTGTTGGGAGATATTACCGTTATTGAGCCTTCCTTTAACTTTTCTCTGAATGTATACAGTACGTATGCCGCCTTATGAAGTGCGACGGACGATTTGCCGCTTCCTGCGCAGCCCCGTATGACGGAAACTCCTTCGATATAGTCCTTTACTATTTTATACTGCTCCTTCTGGAGCGTCTGGAGGATAGTGCGCATGTGAGCGTCCGAATTCCGCGAGAGCGCTTCATAAAGGAGCTCGTCGTCGGACGGCATCCCTATGTCGGAATACTTTATCAGTTTGCCGTCCTTAAAAGCGTAGCGCCTTTTACCGGAAAGCTCTCCTTCGATCTTGCCGGAGGGAGCGGTGAAATATGCTCTGCCCGGCTCCGATTCATAATACATCGAAGCGACCGGCGCCCTCCAGTCCGTCGTGACTATCGCTCCGGAGCCGGGGTCGCGGAGAGTGTGTATGCTTATATAATACCTCTCCGGCTCCTGTCCGTCCTCGCAGAATACAAAGCCGGCAAAATACGGCTCTTTAAGCTGCTTTCCGAGGCGCGAGAGCAGCTGGAGCGAATAAGCGTATGAATTTGTTTCAATGAGCTCGCTGTCCAGGAGATCCTTTTTCTCATCATCCTTGAGTTCATTGAAATAATCATTGAAATATCTTCGGTCCTCAAGTATTTTATCTTTACGTATCTTAAGCTTCGCAAGTTCGGAATCGATACATTGCTTTACGATCTTTATCGTATTCTCGGCGTTAATATTCTCATTTACATCACATTCCGATGTCACTCTAAAACAACCTCACCTTTGTCATCCAGCTTTACGTTCACGGTGCTGCCCTCATGTATTGTCTGCGAAAGGAACATCTCCGAAAGTTCATCCTCTATTTTTTTCTGTATCAATCTCCGAAGAGGCCTGGCTCCGTATTTATCATTATAACCGTTTTCGGCAATATAATTATAAACATCGTCTGAAACTTTCAAAGTTATCCCTTTATCGTTGCACTCATCCGTTATCTCCCTCATCATGAGCTTTGCTATGTCTACAAGGCTTTCTTTGCTGAGGTTGTTGAAGACTATTATGTCGCTCACTCTGTTCAGGAATTCGGGTCTGAATATATTTTTCAGAGCGTCATTGGCATTTTCTGTGATATCGGTCTTACTGCCGGCCGTAAAGCCGATGCCCGTTGCCTTTGATGTATTGCCCGCATTGGAAGTCATTATGATGACAGTATCTTCAAAATTCACGGTGCGGCCCTGACTGTCGGTAAGTCTTCCGTCATCGAGTATCTGAAGGAGCATATTGAATACGTCCGGATGTGCTTTTTCTATCTCATCGAAAAGTATCACGGAATACGGGCGTCTCCTTATCTTTTCGGTGAGCTGTCCCGCATCATCGTATCCCACATATCCCGGAGGCGAGCCTATCATTTTGGAAACGGTATGCTTTTCCATATATTCCGACATATCGAGTCTCACAAGAGCTTCCTCCGTGCCGAAGAGCTCTATTGTAAGCTGTTTTACAAGCTCCGTCTTACCGACGCCGGTAGGCCCAACGAAAATGAATGACGCCGGCTTGAAGCGGTTCCTGAATCCGGATCTGTTCCTCCTTATAGCCTTTGCCAGAGTGTCGACGGCATTGTCCTGCCCTATCACGTGTTCCTTGAGCCTTTTATCAAGCATGAGGAGCTTTCTGGCCTCGTCCTCGCTTATGCGCTGGAGCGGTATGCCGGTCCATGTCTCTATTACTCCGGCCACATCATCCGATGTTAGATCCGTATACTGTTTTTCCTCAAGCTCTGCAAGATCTGCCTGCATATGAGCAAGCGTACTCTTGGCCTCGGCTATTTCCTTGAACGCGTCCATGCGGGCATCGTCACTGTCGTATTCTCTGGATTCCAGATCCGATATCCTGTCGTTCTGCGCCGCTATTTCTTTCTTTTTTACTGATATGAGAGGAAGTATTTTATTTCTCAGATTCGCGCGCGAAGCCGCTTCGTCCACAACGTCTATCGCTTTGTCAGGCAAAAATCTGTCCGTTATATATCTCTCGGACATTTTGACCGCATTTTCGATGACCTGATCGCTTATGCGCACCTTATGATACACTTCGTAATGCGTCCTTATTCCTTTGAGTATGTCTATTGTTTCGGATATGGAAGGCTCGTTTACGAAAACAGGCTGAAAACGTCTCTCAAGGGCGCTGTCCTTTTCAATGAACCGTCTGTATTCCTTCAATGTGGTCGCGCCTATTACCTGTATCTCTCCTCTTGAGAGCGCGGGCTTCAATATATTGGCCGCATTCATGGAGCCCTCTGCCTCACCGGCTCCCATAATATTGTGTACCTCGTCTATGACCAGTATTATATTCCCTGCTCTTTTGACCTCATCTATAAGCCCCTTCATACGGCCTTCAAACTGACCTCTGAACTGTGTGCCGGCCACCATTGCAGTGAGATCGAGCAGATGTATCCTTTTGTCAAGGAGCTTATCGGGGGCCTCTCCGCGGCTTATCCTGAGAGCAAGGCCCTCTGCAATGGCCGTTTTACCCACTCCCGCCTCACCTATAAGGACAGGGTTATTCTTAGTACGTCTGTTCAGTATCTGGATTATACGCTCTATCTCTCTCTGCCTGCCCACGATATTATCTATGCCGCCCTTAGAAGCCTTATCGGTAAGGTCCGAGCTGTACAAAGGTAGGAATTTAAACTGCTGCTGCTTACTTTTTTTGTCGCCGTTTTTGGTCTTATCGTCCTGCGTACCCCGCCGGCTCGAAAAAAAGTCGTCCGGGCTCGCCATATTACCGCCCATACCTCCGAAAAGTTTAAACAGATTCGGTGTGTTCGTGGTCGACGCTTTATCCTCCTCCGCCTGTTCATCGTCGCCTGCTGTATCCATTAGAGCGTCAAGATTCTCCGTCATGCTTTCCAGATCATCATCGGATATTCCCATCTTATCAAGGAACTTCGTGACCTGAGGCAGCTGCATTTTTTTGGCGCACACAAGGCAGAGTCCCTTATTTATCTGATTGCCGTTACCGTCTACCTGTGTTATAAATACCGTGGCTATCCGCTTATGACACACACTGCACAATTCTCTGTTCATTTTATCATCCCTTTCAAATATTTTCCCGTATATGAGTCCTCACATCCGATTATCTCCTCCGGAGTACCCTCAAATATCACCTGTCCGCCTTCGTTTCCTCCCTCGGGGCCCATGTCGATTATATAGTCCGCGCACTTTATCAGTTCAAGATTGTGCTCGATCACGACGACCGTGTTCCCCATATCGGTAAGCTTCTGTAATATCGCTATCAGCTGCTTCACATCGTGTGTGTGAAGTCCCGTAGTCGGTTCGTCGAGCACGTAAAATGTCTTGCCGGTGCTCACCTTTGAAAGCTCAGATGCGAGCTTGACTCTTTGAGCCTCTCCTCCCGAAAGAGTCGTGG
This sequence comes from uncultured Clostridia bacterium, assembly GCA_947625435.1. Classification (GTDB taxonomy): domain Bacteria; phylum Bacillota; class Clostridia; order UBA1212; family UBA1255; genus Egerieisoma. Next base: position 33,953 of record CANQOI010000022.1, read on the forward strand.
AGGGCTGGCCGAGCTTTATATATCCGAGACCCACATCCTTAAGCGTATCTATCTTTCTCTTGACGGCAGGGATATCTTTAAAGAATTCAGCCGCATCGTCTACCGTCATATCGAGTACATCGGATATATTCTTGCCTTTATATTTTATTTCAAGCGTATCTCTGTTATACCGTTTTCCTTTGCAGACCTCGCAGGGCACATACACGTCCGGCAGAAAATGCATCTCTATTTTTTTGATGCCGTCTCCCTGGCAGGCTTCGCATCTTCCTCCCTTTGTATTAAAGCTGAATCTTCCGCTTTTATACCCTCTTGCGCGGCTTTCGGGCACGAGAGCGAACAGATCCCTGATGGCATTGAAAACGCCTACGTATGTCACCGGATTGGATCGCGGCGTCCTTCCTATCGGTGACTGATCTATACATACGAGTTTGTCTATATTTTCCGTGCCCGTTATCGTATCACATATTCCGTCCGGCGCATATCCTTCCTTTACGGCTCTTGTAAGGACCTGGTTTATAAGAGAGCTCTTGCCCGATCCCGAAACACCCGTCACGCATATAAAACAGCCCAGCGGGAAATCAACATCAACATTTTTCAGATTATTTACTCTCGCGCCCTTTACGGACAGCCTGAGCCCGTTTCCACTCCGTCTTTTATCCGGTACGTCAATCTTTAATCTTCCCGAAAGATACTGCCCCGTTATCGAGCTCTCACATTTCATGATCTCCTCCGGGGTACCCGCCGCCACTACATTTCCTCCGTGCACGCCTGCGTCCGGTCCTATATCGACTATATAATCCGCCTTGCGCATCGTATCCTCATCATGTTCCACCACAATGAGTGAATTTCCCAGATCGCGGAGACCTTTAAGTGCCGACAGCAGCTTGTCATTGTCACGCTGATGAAGACCTATGCTCGGCTCATCGAGAATATACAGCACGCCCATGAGTCCCGCGCCTATCTGTGTGGCAAGCCTTATCCTCTGTGATTCCCCTCCCGAAAGAGTGCCCGACGATCTTGAAAGCGTCAGATACCCGAGTCCGACGTCGGACAGGAATTTCAGCCTTCCCTTAAGTTCTTTTATTATCGATTCCGCTATAATGCCGTCTTCGTATGAAAATGTCAGACCGTCAATAAATTTACGTGCATCCTCCACTGACATTTCGGTAAACTCGGAAATACTCTTGCCGCCTATTTTAAATGAGAGCGCATTCTCATTCAGTCTCTTGCCTTTACACTGAGGACAAACGGATTCCTGCATATAATACTCATAGGGATATACTTCAAATCCTCCGTGTTCCTTTCGTGCGTACCCTGCCTCCAGCGCAGGTATGAGTCCGCAGTATTTTTCATCTTCATCTCCGAGCATTATGGCATCTTGAGCATCTTTGGGATAGAATGAAAATTCAAGATTCATATCGATCGCATACTTTTTACTGATCCTCTCTATTGCCGCAAGTCTCTGCGAGACCGTATAATCGAGCAGCATTGCCATTCCGAGATCGTAAAATGATCTGTGTCCTATCTTTCCGGCAAAATACTGCCTGTCAAACTGAAGTATACGTCCTATTCCGGAGCACTTCGGACAGGCACCTATGGGACTATTGAACGAAAAAAGCTTGGGATGCACCTCCGGGAGATCTATACCGCAGTCGGGGCAAGCGTAATTTGTGCTGAACATAATGTCCTCGGCGCTGTCACTACCCGGCTCCCGGACATTTGCAACGGCAAGCCCGGCTCCGAGCGAGAGCACGACCTGAAGGGAGTCGCTTATCCTGCCCATGAGCCCGTCCCTCATCACAAGCCTGTCCACTACCACGTCTATATGGTGTATCTTATATCTGTCGAGCGTTATATCCTCATCGAGAGAATATATTTCACCGTCTATGCGCGCTCTTGAATATCCTTTCTTCCTGAGTGTTTCTATAAGGCGTGTATATTCACCCTTCCTGCCCCTTACAACAGGCGCCATGAGCATTATCCTGCTGCCTTCCGGGAATTTCATGATACGGTCGGTCATCTGGTCTATCGTCTGCGTCTGTATGGGGCGTCCGCATTTCGGGCAGTGCGGTTTGCCGGTCCTTGCATAAAGCAGTCTCAGATAATCGTATATCTCCGTCACAGTGCCCACTGTCGACCGCGGATTTTTAGATGTGGTCTTCTGATCTATCGATATGGCGGGTGAAAGTCCGTCTATGCGCTCT
>CANQOI010000023.1 GCA_947625435.1 uncultured Clostridia bacterium
CCGCAGATTATGTAAGGAGTCGGAGCGACACGGAGCTGATACAGCTCAATTCCTTCGGATGCGGACTCGATGCCGTTACAACGGATCAGGTAGACGAGATACTCAGATCCGCAGGTAAGATATATACCTGTCTCAAGATAGATGAGGGATCGAATCTCGGGGCGGTACGCATAAGGATACGTTCTCTTAAGGCGGCCATGTCCGACCGTGACAGATCCCGGGCCGCGTCAACGGTCAAAGTACGCAGCTACGCTCTAAAAAGAGCCGTCTATACAAATGAAATGCGCAAAGAGCGCTATACTATACTGGCACCTCAGATGTCGCCCATACACTTTGATCTGCTGTCCGAGGCGTTCAACAGCTTCGGCTATAATTTCGAAGTACTCCCGTCAAATGACAGGAGCGCAGTAGATCATGGGCTCAAATATGTAAATAACGACGCATGCTATCCTTCCGTTATAGTTGTGGGGCAATTTGTTGAAGCGCTTAAATCGGGCAGATATGACCTGAACAGGACTGCTCTTATGATCACACAGACAGGCGGAGGATGCAGAGCTACGAATTATATAGCTTTTATACGCAAGGCGCTGAAGGACATGGGCCTTTCGCATATACCCGTCATATCGCTCAGCGCCGCAGGGTTGGAGAGCAATCCGGGATTCAAGATATATCCGAGATTGCTCGAAGCGTCAATGATGGCCGTATGCTACGGAGATCTTTTCATGCGTGTCCTGTACAGGACAAGGCCGTATGAGAAGGAGCCGGGCTCTGCGAATGCTCTGTATCAGAAATGGAACGCAATATGCAGAGAGTCTGTCAGACACCCCGGCATTGCTTCATTCAGGAAAAATATACGCGGTATAATAAATGACTTCGACACTCTTCCGCTCACGGACGCCGTTAAACCGAAGGTAGGCATAGTGGGTGAGATACTTGTAAAATTCCATCCGACCGCCAACAATAACGCCGTGGAGCTTTTGGAAAGCGAGGGAGCGGAGGTGGTAGTACCGGATCTTATGGATTTCCTGCTGTATTGCTGCTACGGAGCTATATACAAGCACAAAGAATTAAGCTGGAAATATTCGTCCATGCAGGTGTCGAAGCTTATAATCAGAATAATAGAGATGTTCAGGAGACCCATGAAAAAATATCTCCGTATGAGCAAACGGTTTGCGCCGCCGTCCGATATATATACTCTTGCCGAGAGTGCAAAAAATGTGCTCTCCCTCGGCAACAGTACAGGTGAAGGGTGGTTCCTTACGGCGGAAATGATAGAGCTCATAAATTCGGGAACAATGAACATCATATGCATGCAGCCTTTTGCATGTCTGCCGAATCATGTGACGGGTAAGGGTATGATAAAGGCATTAAGGCGCCTGTATCCCGATTCAAATATCGTGGCTGTCGACTATGACCCGGGAGCCAGCGAGGTAAATCAGCTGAACAGGATACGGCTTATGCTGTCTACGGCATTCAAGAATCTGAACAAGAGGGACCGGGCCGAATGAACAAACTGAGGAATAAAAATGATTTTAAGCTGCTCATGACTTTCTTCGCGCTTGAGACTGTCATGCTCCTGATATGCGCCGTCATATCGCATTATAAGGTAAACGGAGGTAAAGTATATGCTGTCTCCGACGCCGCAGCCTTTGCCGTATCAAGCCGCTCGGTACGGGAGAATATACTCTTAAAATCTTTCGGCGGAACAGGCGTGAATGCTTTCGAGAGCATAGGGGATAATGCGGACTATGACACGATAACGCCCGGAAACGGCAATGAACTGTATAAATATTATACATTCAACCTGACGGATAACGGCGTGACATCAAATCTGACGAGGGCGGAAGCAGGCGCTAAAATGAGCGGCATAGCAAACAATACTGCAACATCTACCGTGATAGAACCGGCGAAGAGCACTTTTAAGCTCGGCAATCTCACAGTTGAGAACAGATATGTGCATGAAAGCCTCGATCTCGTTTCCATACTTGAGAAGCCGCTTGTGATAGAGCCTATGGACAGGAGCGGCATACTTATATATCACGTGCATGCCACAGAGGGATACTGTGCGACAGAAAGTGAAAAATTCGATGTGAACGAGCATGTTTCGGAAGGAGAGACAAATAATGTCGTATATATCGGAAATACATTACGCGATACTATAGCCGCAAAAACAGGTATAAGTGTACTGCATGACAAAACCGTATTCAAAGAAGGCGTCACGTCCGATATAGCATACAACAATGCGGCTCTGAGGCTCAATGAAATATATTCTGAAAATAAAAACGTGAAATTACAGATCGATCTGCACAGAAATTCTGCCGTGTCGGACAATGCAAAATTCGGACCGGTCGTTGAAGCCGGCGGCGTGAGATATGCACAGTTTTCATTTGTCATAGGACTTGATTGGGATCCGATCACGGGAGACAGATCGGAATCCGCCAACCCTTACTGGGAAGATAATTTCAAGCTCTGCATGCTCGTAATCGAAAAATTGGATGAAAAGGTGCCCGGCATAGTCAGACAGATAGAGCTGAGGCGCAATCCCTACAATCAGAACTTCGTCGAAAATTCACTCCTGGTTGAAATAGGATTTGACGGAAATCTTACATCGGAGGCCGATTCTTCTTCAAGACTTTTCGGAGAAGTACTGAGCGACATATACGGCTGATCTGGGATCATTTTACTATGAAAGGAAAAAACAATGGCCGGTGAAAATATAAGAAATTTCTGTATAATAGCACATATAGATCACGGAAAATCCACACTTGCAGACAGGATACTCGAGAAAACGGGCGTGCTTACTCAGCGCGAGATGGAGGATCAGGTGCTCGACAACATGGATATAGAGCGCGAGCGCGGCATAACAATCAAAGCGCAGTCTGTGAGGCTGAATTACAGGGCAAGTGACGGAAATGAATATGTATTTAACCTCATCGACACGCCGGGACACGTAGATTTTAACTATGAGGTGTCACGTACGCTTGCCGCCTGCGAGGGAGCGGTGCTGGTCGTCGATGCGGCGCAGGGCGTGGAGGCACAGACTCTCGCAAATGTATATCAGGCCATAGATCACAATCTCGAAGTAGTACCCGTTATAAATAAAATCGACCTTCCTGCCGCTCAGCCTGAGCTCGTGAAAAAGGAGATCGAAGACGTTATAGGCCTGCCGGCGTCCGATGCGCCTCTCATTTCGGCAAAGGCCGGCATAGGTATCGAAGAGGTACTCGAACAGATCGTAAAGCGCATACCTCCTCCGCAGGGAGATGAAAATGCTCCTCTTAAAGCTCTTGTATTTGATTCATATTACGACTCATATAAGGGCGTCATAATATACGTGCGCGTATTTGACGGTACGCTCAGAAAAGGGGATACCGTTCGCCTTATGGCGTCGGGCAGGGAATATACCGTAACGGAAACGGGCTGGTTCAAGCCGGGAACGCTCCTTCAGTCTGACATTTTACAGGCGGGGGATGTCGGATATATAGCGGCAGCAATTAAAAATATATCGGACGCGAGCGTGGGTGACACCGTCACTCTTGCCGACAGACCTGCGTCCGAGCCTCTTCCGGGATATAAAAAGGTTCAGTCAATGGTATTCTGCGGCGTTTATCCGGTAGACGGAGCTGATTATGAGGCACTCAGAGATGCCCTCGGAAAGCTGCAGCTGAACGATGCGTCTCTACTTTTCGAGCCCGAGACATCAAAAGCTCTCGGATTCGGCTTCAGATGCGGCTTCCTGGGGCTGCTTCATCTCGAGATAATACAGGAGCGCCTTACAAGAGAATATAACCTCGATCTGATAACTACAACTCCCAGCGTCATCTATCTGGTTCGCAAAACGAACGGAGACACCGTAAGGCTCGACAATCCCACCAATATGCCGAATCCAAGTGAAATAGACTCCATAGAGGAGCCTGTTGTCAAGGCGTCCATAATGACGCCCGTGGAATATGTGGGCAATATAATGGAGCTTACGAACGAGCGCAGAGGCACATTCATCAATATGGACTATATAGAAGACACAAGGGTACTCATGACATATGAAATGCCGCTCAATGAGGTCATATACGATTTCTTTGACGCCCTTAAGTCCCGCACAAGAGGCTATGCTTCTCTTGACTACGAGATAACCGGCTATCGAAGATCCAATCTCGTAAAGCTCGATATATATCTCAACGGTGAGATCGTAGATGCCCTTTCAATGATCGTACATGCGGACAAGGCCTACGCAAGAGGCCGTAAAATGGCGGAAAAACTGAAGGATACTATACCGCGCCATCAGTTCGAGATACCCATACAGGCGTGCATCGGCGGCAAGATAATAGCAAGAGAGACGGTAAAGGCATACCGAAAGGACGTGCTCGCAAAATGCTACGGAGGAGACATATCAAGAAAAAAGAAGCTCCTTGAAAAGCAAAAGGAAGGCAAGAAGAAAATGCGCCGCTTCGGGAGCGTCGAGGTTCCGCAGGAGGCGTTCCTCAGTGTTCTTAAGCTGGATGAATGATCATGGACTGCGGGTTGTATTTTCACATACCGTTTTGCATAAAGAAATGTATTTACTGTGATTTTCTTTCATTTCCGAGATCCTCCGGATATACATGCCGCGAGGAGGAATATTTCACCGCTCTTTCAAATGAGTGGCGGGAAAGATCCGCTCTTGTAACAGACGGCGTGGATACGGTTTATATAGGAGGCGGCACTCCCAGCTCCGTATCGCCCCGCAGGATATATGATATTTTAAATGACGTGCGAGGGCGCGCAGCTTTACGCGAAAACGCCGAGATAACCGTTGAGGTAAATCCGGGAACGGTTTCGGAGGAGCATTTTAGAATATATAAAGAGGCGGGAGTGAACAGGATAAGCATAGGGATTCAGAGTACGCAAGAAAGACTCCTAAGATCCCTCGGACGGATACACACATATAAGGATTGCGAAGCCGCCGTCCGTATGGCCCGAAACGCCGGTATAAGCAATATAAGCTGCGACCTCATATTCGGAATACCCTCCGTATGCGAAGAGCCCGCCCAGACATATGAAGAGCTCAAGGAAGATATAGAGAGACTCATTTTACTCGGAGTACGCCATATATCGGCATACAGCATAATAGTAGAGGAGGGCACGCCTTTATACGAGCTTTACAAGTGCGGCAGAGCCTTTGACGCGGATCCGGACACGGAAAGAAGAATGTATTACTATATCAGAAAACGTCTCGTAAAAGAAGGCATACAGAGATATGAGATATCAAATTACGCGTATCCCGGCCATGAGAGCAGACATAACATGAAATACTGGGAATGCAGGCCTTATCTGGGTATCGGACTCGGAGCGGCCTCATATTATCCCGGCAGTAATGATGATTATATAAGAGAAACAAATACGCGTGATCCTGATGAATATATGAGCGGACGTTACAGAGGTGAGACGGAAGTGATCTCCGCGGAAGAGCAGAAACGCGAGTTTATGATGCTTGGCTTTCGTAAAATGTCCGGTCCGTCGCCCGAAATGTATAAGGAGCGTTTCGGTACGGACTGCTCCGATGATTTTAAAGACGAAATAAGGCGTCTTAAAGATAAAGGCCTTGTATATAAAAAAGACGGGAGCATGAGACTGACTTTAAAAGGCTGCGACTTTGCCAATGAGGTATTCAGGGAGTTTGTTTTATGAAAGAGTCAAATGACATAAGTGTCAATGTACGGACTTTGGTCGAATTCCTGCTCAGAAACGGAGATATAACGGCGGGCGACAGCTTTATGTCTCCCGAAAGGGCTCAGAAAGGCTCTGAGATACACAGAGAGATACAAAAAAGGGCAAAAGAAAAATACAGTGATTATGTCTCGGAAAAAACACTTTCGGCAAGATTTGAAAGAAGCGGCATTTTGCTCACGATAGAGGGAAGGTGCGACGGCTTCCGCGTATCGGACAATGTACTTTATGTAGATGAGATCAAAACGGTAATGAATATCGAAAAGAAGAATTTTGCTCCGAATACGGTGCATATTTCTCAGGCGCTCTGTTACGCCGCAATGCTTTCGGACATGCCGGAATATTCGTGTAAAAATATATGCATAAGGGTATTATACCGCGGCATAAAGGATTCAAAATGCGCCGAAACGCGTACGCTGCTCACAAAAGATGATGTGACTTATATATTCGGTCTGCTCGCAGATGAATATTTTAAATGGATCGCGGTCTATTCAGACAGAAACAGTATGCTCCGTAAGGAGCTTGAAACGCTGTCGTTCCCGTTCGGAGGCTACAGGAAGGGCCAGAGGGAGCTGGCGGTGTGCGTGTATAAAACGATCACGGAATACGAAGGCGCGGGACTTTACGCGGCCGCACCTACCGGAATAGGCAAGACAGTGTCCGTGCTTTTCCCGTCCCTTAAAGCAATGTGCCGCGAAATATCCGGGAAAGATATAAGTAAGATATTTTACTTCACGGCGGCAAATTCCGGCGCCGCATCTCCGGAAAAGGCGTCGTCGGTCCTTTCTGAGCAGCTTCGCTCAATGCAGAGCATCTCTCTTTCTTCCAAAGAAAAAATATGCGCCGGACCTTTGGCAGAGTGCTCGCCGGAAACGTGCCCAAGAGCCAAAGGACATTATGACAGAGTAAATGAATGCATATATGAGGCCTGCAAAGAAGGCGGGATGTTTACAAAAGACCGCATATCGGAGCTTGCTCAAAAATACAATGTATGCCCCTTTGAGCTTCAGCTCGACATATCGCTCTTTTGCGATCTGATAATAGGGGATTATAATTATCTGTTCGATCCGAGCGCGAGACTGAGGCGTTTTTTCGGGGAGTTCAAAAACACATTGTCAAAACAGAGTGAACGTCTGAAATACATTTTTCTCATCGACGAGGCTCACAATCTCCCTTCAAGGGCGCGTGAAATGTATTCGGCTTCACTCCGTGAAAATGACATAAGAAAATTCAGGGATATTTTACCGACTGATTCGAGGAAATATTCTTCCGCCGCCGAAAAGATCGGTCTTATACTCGAAAGATTGGGCGATATTGCCCGCAGTGCGGCATCGGGACAGCTTTCGGAGCTGAGTCCGGACGGTATATTGGCGGACAGATGCATCGGATTCTGTGAAACGGCGAGCAGGATGCTCACAAACAGCGTCGTAAACAAAAAAATACGCAAAGAATTTTTAAACATGTATTTTGTGATAAAATCTTTTTATGAAACGTCACAGCGCTTTGACAAAAATTACAGAGCCTATTATGACAGTGAAGACGACGCTTATACGCTCTACTGCGTGGAGCCTTCCGATATCTTACACACAGTATCATCCTGCGCCGCCGCCTCCGTGTTTTTCTCGGGTACTATGCAGCCCTTCGGATTCTGCGTCAGATCTTTGGGAGCGGATATGAGCAGGGATCGCTTTATAAAAGTGCCTTCGCCTTTTCCTCCCGAAAACAGGCTCTGTATAGTGTCCGCGGACGTTTCAACTCTGTATTCGAGACGATCCGAATATTATTCATCCGTTGTAAGATATATTTATATGATAAAGGACTTTGCCGATCATTCATGCGGAGGGAAGGGCAATTTTATGTTCTTTTTCAGCTCATACAAGTATATGGACGATATACTTGAAATGCTTGACGACGATTTTAAGAGCAGGTACGTACGCACTCAGCCGAGGAGCGCAGGGAATACGGAAAGGGATGAATTCATCTCTTCCTTTGTTGAAAATCCGGATAAGATACATATAGGCATGTGCGTGCTCGGAAGCGTTTTTTCGGAGGGCATAGATCTTCCGGGCTCGAGACTCTCGGGAGCAGTCATAGTAGGTGTGGGCCTGCCCGGCATATCGCGAAGACGCGATATGATATCGGAGCTTAATAATGAAAGACAGCCCGGCAGCGGTTTTCTGAACGCATATCTCTATCCGGGAATGAATAAAGTACTCCAGGCCGCCGGAAGAGTCATACGCACTTGCGACGACAGGGGCTTTGTGATCTTCCTCGACAGCAGGTATTTTACAAAAAATTACGAAGGCCTTTTTCCCGAGGATTACATTGTGAATAAAGCAAGAAATTTTGATGAAGTACGGGCACTTTTGTTTGACTTAAAGCTTTAATGACGATATACTATTTAGGTTAATAAGTTTGCCTGCACAGGCTACTTCAGGAGGTATGGTATGTGTACCGATATATTAAAATTATTATATGACGCCGACACATTCGTTCAGACAAATTCCTACGTGTCAGCGTATTTTGATGAATGCAAAAATAAGGACGGCAGATCGCCCTACGGCGACGGAGTCATAACGGGATACGGTTCGGTCCGCGGCAGAGCCGTTTTCACGGCGGTACAGGACGAAAGCTTCATGAACGGGTCGGTGGGTTCTGCTCATGCCCGTAAGATTTCGGAATGCATAGATATGGCTGTTAAAACGGGAGCGCCTTTTGTGCTCGTGCTCAGCACTCTCGGAGCGAGGCTTGATGAGGGAACGGCCCTGCTTAACGGCTACGGACAGATAATGAGATCTCTTGCGGCGGCTTCGGGAGTCATACCCACGATAGCATATATCAACGGACAGTGTACCGGAGCGGACGCTATAATAGCTTCTATGGCCGATTTTACGGTGATGCCGGAGAAAAATGCTTATTTCGCCGTAGCGGGCGCGGATACTCTCGGCGCAGGTCTGGGAGACAGAGCGGGATCCGCGTCTCTGAACCTTACATACGGCACTCTTTCATGCGCAGGTAAGGATATGTCCGGCTGCATGGATATCATAAAGGATCTTCTTGATTATATGCCGGATAATTCGGAATGCCTCATTCCGGATAACGAATCCGGAGACGACATGTCGGCCCTTATAGATACTTCCGGGTTCGGTACGTTCGACGAATATGACGTAAGAAAGCTCATATCCGAGATCGCGGATGACGGAAAATGGGTTGAGATATGTTCCGGATATGCCGAAAACATCGTATGCGGTTTTATGAGAACGGGAGGCAGGGCAGCGTGCGTGATCGCCAATCAGCCTTCGGTAAAGAGCGGAGTCATTGATTCCGATGCATGCGGTAAAGCATCCGGGATACTGGCATTCTGCGACAAGTTCAACATACCTGTCGTTACTCTCACAAATACGTGCGGCGTGGCAGCTTCAGAGGCGGAGGAGGCAAAAGGCATATCCGCATCATGCGCTCTCCTTGCTGCTTCTTTTGCAAACAGCTCTGTTCCCAAAATAAATATAATAACAGGCAGAGCGTACGGAAGCTCATATCTTATCATGAACGGTAAGAATACGGGCGCCGATATGGTTTATGCATGGAAGGATGCCGATGTTTCCGTCATTTCACCGGAAACGGGCGCACTTATAATGTATGACGATGAGATAAGGACTTCGGCGGATCACATAAAGGCGAGACAGGACGCGATCGTAAAATACAGGGATGAGTATGCATCCCCGCTCGGGGCCGCCTCCTGCGGTCTCGTTGATGACATAATAAACCCGCGTGAGACGAGAGCCCGTATCATAAGCGCTTTATATCTTCTGAACTGAATGATCATGACTATACATTTGAAAGGACGGAGAATCTTATGAAAAAATACAATATAAAGGTAAACGGCGTACAGTACGAAGTGGAAGTGGAAGAGGCAGGCGGAGATGACGTCCTGAAAAGTGCCGCGGCTCCCGTTAAGGAGGTAAAGACCGCCGCGCCGAAGCCGCAGACAGCGGCAAACGGAGGATCGGATTCGGTAAAGGCTCCCATGCCCGGTACGGTAGTAAAAATATCGGTCAAGGCCGGAGACAGCGTCAGGAAGGGCGACGTTCTTCTTGTGCTGGAGTCTATGAAAATGGAAAATGATATAACCGCTCCTCAGGACATGACTGTCGCTTCCGTAAATGTATCTCAGGGCGCTTCGGTAGCCACCGGGGACATACTTGTAACGTACTGATATTTTACCGGGAAAGGACTGAAAGCCATGGTAAAGATTACAGAGACCGTTCTGAGAGATGCCCACCAGTCTCTCATTGCCACGAGAATGACTACGGAGCAGATGCTGCCTATAATCGAAAAGCTGGACAACATCGGTTACAATGCTCTGGAAGCCTGGGGCGGCGCCACTTTCGACGCGTCGCTGAGATTCCTGAATGAGGATCCCTGGGAGCGCTTGAGAAAGATTAAAGCCATAGCGAAGAAGACTCCTCTGCAGATGCTCTTGCGCGGTCAGAATCTACTCGGCTACAAGCACTATGCCGATGATGTGGTAGATTATTTTGTGCGTAAGGCCATAGCAAACGGCATCAACATAATACGTATTTTTGACGCCCTTAATGACGTCAGGAACATTGAGTGCGCCATGAATGCATGTATCAAAGAGGGCGGACATGCGCAGGGATGCATATGTTATACTATAAGTCCGTACCACGATCTGGATGTTTTCGTTAAAGATGCAAAACGTCTTGAAGATATGGGCGCTTCTTCCGTATGCATCAAAGATATGGCAGGACTTCTTCTTCCGTTCGAGGCCTACCGTCTCGTAAAGGCGCTCAAGGAAAATGTTTCGGTGCCCGTAGAGCTTCATACTCATTATACGAGCGGATGCGGTTCCATGACATATCTGAAAGCAATAGAGGCGGGCGCGGATATCATAGACTGTGCTATATCGCCCTTTGCGATGGGTACGTCACAGCCTGCTACGGAACCTATGGTCGCCACGCTTCAGGGAACAGAATACGACACCGGACTCGATCTTAAAGCACTCGGCGAGATAGCCGCATATTTCCGTCCTTTGCGTGAGGAATACATAAAATCCGGGCAAATGGATCAAAAGGTGCTCGGAGTCGACATAAACACACTGATATATCAGGTGCCCGGCGGAATGCTCTCGAATCTTGTTTCACAGCTTAAACAGGCAGATGCCCTGGATAAGTATGAGGAAGTGCTGGAAGAGGTGCCGAGAGTGCGCGCCGATCTCGGTTATCCTCCTCTTGTTACGCCTTCAAGTCAGATAGTGGGCTCACAGGCCGTTCTGAACGTGCTGTCGGGGGAGCGGTATAAAATGATAACAAAGGAGACAAAGGGGATCGTGGCGGGCGAATACGGTAAGACTCCCGCAGATGTGAGCGAAGAGCTCAGAAAACGCGTTTTAAATGACAAAGAGCCTATCACATGCCGCCCCGCAGACCTTATAGAACCTGAGCTCGACAGGATCAGATCCGAGATAGGAAGGTATATTGAACAGGACGAGGATGTGCTCACATATGCATTATTCCCACAGCAGGCGCTCACGTTCTTTAAAAGACGTCAGGCCGTGAAATACGGTGTTCAGGGCTCTCAGGCCGAATATGAGCAAAAAATACACAGCATATGAAATACGATCATATAAAATATGATTACGATTGCATTGTAATAGGAGCAGGCCCTGCGGGACTTATGGCTGCGTGCTGCGCGGCCGAGGCCGGCCGCAGGGTTCTTGTTTTAGATAAAAATAATATTGCCGGAAGAAAACTCAGGATAACGGGCAAGGGCAGATGCAATATCACAAATGCCTGTGAATTCGATCGCCTGATGGAAAATATACCCGATAACGGCAAATTCCTTTTTTCTTCTTTAAAGAGATTTTCAAACAGAGACATAATCGATTTCTTTGAAAATATAGGAGTCAGGACCGTCGTGGAAAGGGGAGGCCGTGTCTTCCCCGCCTCTCAGAAGGCATCCGATGTGGCCGAGGCGCTCGCTGCATATACCGAAGGCTGCGGAGCCCGTATACTTCTCTCTTCTAAAGTGACGGAGATCCTCACAGATGAGGATACTGTATACGGCGTAAGCTACACAGGCGGCAGCCGTGACGTTCATACAGTGTACGCACCTTCGGTGATCGTGGCAACGGGAGGTCTTTCTTATCCCGGCACCGGGAGCACGGGCGACGGATATAGATTCGCACAAAACGCCGGACACACTGTCACGCCTCTCAGAGCGTCTCTTGCCGCTCTTATTTCAAAAGATGAATTCATACCCGATATTGAGGGTCTGTCGCTTAAAAACGTATCTGTCGTGCTTTATTCGGAGGGCAGGGAGGTATACCGGGATTTCGGAGAATGTCTCTTCACGCGAAACGGCATATCCGGGCCGGTGATACTGAGCGCATCGGCTTATTACAGACCGGGCGCCCATACGTACATTTCCGTCGATCTGAAGCCGGCTCTTGACGTAAATATGCTGTATGAACGCATAAAGCGTGATTTTTCCGGATATGACCGTAAAATATTCGCCAATTCGCTCGACAGGCTCCTTCCGCGTAAAATGATACCGGTCTTTGTAAAACGCACATGTATCGATCCTCATAAGCAGGTCAATCAGATAACCAGGGAAGAACGCATGAAGATAGCAGCTCTGCTCAAGGATTTTACAGTGGGTATTGATGATATTGACGATGTAAGGAATGCCGTAGTGACTGCCGGAGGCGTCTGCGTCAAAGAAATAGACCCGCGCACAATGGAATCGCTTAAATGCAGAGGCCTGTATTTTGCCGGGGAAGTGATAGATGTGGACGGATATACGGGAGGCTTTAATCTTACGATAGCCTTTTCTACCGGGCATGCAGCCGGCACTGCAGCGGCCCTTAAGTGAAGCCCTTCGGTGCAGGCGTCAACAGACAGGTGACTTTTGTGCGAAAATATAATATAATTAAACGGCAGGTTTGAATTCAGCTATACGGAGGTTATTTCACATGAATATATTAGTTACAGGCGCTGCGGGATTTATAGGAAGCCATACATGCGTTTCCCTCATAGAGGCCGGGCATACCGTAGTCGCTTTTGATAATTTTTATAATTCCAAAAAGAATGTGATATCAAAGATCGGAAAGCTTACGGGAAGCAGTCTCAGATTCTATGAAGCCGACATGACCGATACCGCTTCGCTTGATAAGATATTCATGGAAAATAAGATTGACTGCGTTATCCATTTTGCCGGATACAAAGCCGTCGGCGAGTCTGTAAGGATACCTTTATCTTACTATTACAATAATGTCTACGGCACATTATGTCTTCTTGAATCTATGAAAAAGCACGGCGTGAAACGTATAATTTTCAGTTCTTCCGCGACGGTATACGGAAAGCCTGCATCTCTTCCCATCAAAGAGGATTTTCCTTTAGGCGGCGTCACTAATCCGTATGGGAGGACAAAGCTCATGATAGAGGATATTTTACGTGATCTTTGGATCTCCGACAACTCATGGTCTATAATACTGCTCAGATATTTCAATCCCGTAGGAGCTCATGAGAGCGGCCTCCTTTGTGAGGATCCGAACGGTATCCCCAATAATATAACACCTCGTATTCTCGATGTTCTTTTCGGCAAGGAACAGTATATTACGGTTTTCGGTGACGATTATGACACAAAGGACGGCACGGGAGTGCGTGATTATATACATGTGTGCGATCTGGCGGAGGGTCATGTCAAGGCTGTAGATTATGCATGCACACGAAACGGTGTGTGCGCCGTAAACCTCGGTACGGGTGTCGGATATTCCGTTTTTGAGCTCATAAAAGCTTTTGAAGCCGCAAGCGGTAAAGAAATACCTTATAAGATCTGTCCGAGAAGGGCGGGGGATATTGACGCCTGCTATGCCGATCCGTCTAAAGCGCTCGAGCTCTTTGGCTGGAAGGCTGAACGCGGTATATCCGATATGTGCCGTGATGCATACAATGCGAGAGTGATATTGGAGCGTGAAGGCAGATGAAGAGTGTGAACAGCTACAGAAATTCGACTATTTTTCTGATCGCTGCCGGTTTATCGCTTCTTCTGCTCGGTCTATTCCTTATTGTTTTCCCTTTTGACGATTACTCGTCAAATATGAATCTTATGAGCATCGCTCTGGCCGCGGCAGGAGCGCTTTATGTTATAGCATTTTCGGTAAACAAAAAGCTTCAGTTCAGACCGGGATGGACTTTGTCTCAGGGATTTTACCTGATCATAATGGGTATACTCGTTCTGTATTCTTATGACAGAGAATTTTCCGACTCTATGAATCTGTTGTTCGCAATGTGGGCGCTGTCTTCCGCTTCTGCTCAGTTAGCCGCCTGTGTACAGCTTCGTTCACTTGAGTACGTAAATTGGTGGAGAATGATGCTCGCGGGTATTTCAAACATCATTTTTTTCGCTTATTTTGTCATTGACCCGCTTTCGGATTATATATCGACATATACTTCATTCGGAATCTATATTCTTGTTTCCGGTATCATATGTCTTTCCGAACCCTTCATATACAGGATAACGCTTGACTGACGAGCGCTGTGAGGAGATGATATTTTGAATTTCAAAACTAATATTTTTACACTGAAAATAGTCGCTTTTGTTTCGCTTACGTTTTTTACTCTGTCTCTTTCGGGTTTTGTCACAAATACTGTTCTTTTGTTTGTTTTTAAGGTTCTGGGGTATATCTGTGTTCCGTTGTTCGTACTCATAATATCCGAAGGGCTCAAACATACGAGAAGCGTGAACAAATATATTCTGAAGGTTTTTCTTGTAGCCGTGCTCGCCGCGCTCCCGCACAGATATGTGTGTGCCGCCGCCGATAATCTGAGTGACCCGAGACTGTTCTACAGTGCAGCTCTTACGGGTTTTTTCTGTCTCGGTTCTCTTATCCTGTATGAAAAAATGAATAGCAGAGCGACACGTATCATATGTATCGTTTTTACTGTCACTCTGTCGTTTTTTCTCGGACTTGAGTTCGCTCCTCATGCGCTCATAATAATGTACATCATGTACGTATGCCGCAACAAAAAATTTGCGGAGCTTGCATATTATGTCTCAAGCTACTGTATAGTCATAGCGGCTGTGAGTTTATTTATGATATATTCAAATTTCGATTCGGCGAACATAAAAAACGAGCTTATAAATAACGTCGCCATCATAGGATGCATACCTGCGCTTCCTCTTATAAAAAAATATGACGGTTCAAGAGGACCGTCATGTAAAATATTCAGCTACCTGTATTATGTTGTGTTACTTGCCGTGATCGTAACCGTCAAGGTTATGTAGCGGGCTTCGTTATGAAGCATTATTTGTTGTCTGAGCCTTTGAACTTTCCGGGGAGGACTGTTTGTCGTCGCGCGGATGTATCCTGATCTCGGCTCTCACTATTATCTTTTCATTGCTTGAAATGACTTTAAATGTATAATTCTCATAATCCACCTCAGGATGTTCGTCTTCTTCAGGTATTTCACCGAGAAGTGCTATTATGAGTCCGCTTATAGTGTCATATTCGTCGGTAGGAAGTTCGATATCAAGCTCATCATTAAGATCGTCGATTTCAAGAAGACCGTCCACATTGTACGTACAGTCATCGATCTTTTCTATCGAGTGTTCCTGTTCCTCTTCGCCGTCGTATTCGTCACGTATGTTTCCGACAAGCTCTTCAAGTATATCCTCCATTGTTACGATTCCGGCAGTGCCTCCGTATTCATCAACAACGATCGCCATATGTGTGTTGTTTTCCTTAAGAACAGTAAATACGTCATCAATTTTCTGTGATTCGGGCACGAAAGCGGGAGAACGCATCATGGCGCGTATATTAAATGTGCTTTCGGTCACATTCAAAAGATCTTTAATGTGTATGATTCCTATAATATTGTCGACACTGTTCTCATATACCGGGAATCTTGAATAACGTTCATCGACCGCAAGCTTCATTACATGTTCATACGTATCCGTTATGTTTATGGCAACTATTTCGGTCCTGTGCGTCATCACATCCATAGCCATCTGATCATCGAATTTGAATATATTGTTGATCATTTCGCTTTCCTCATCACCGATAACGCCTTTCTCCTGACCCTCATTTACCATAAGGAGTATTTCCTCCTCAGTGACGTTGTCACCGTCGTCATTGGGATTGATCCCTATTAGACGGAGCACGCCGTTTACCGAAAGGGTTACGACTTTAATGAAGGGGGAGAATACAACGCCTGTGAAACGAAGAGGCTTGACCGACATTTTAGCCATTCTCTCGCTGTATTTCATAGCGTATCTTTTAGGTACGAGCTCGCCGAATACGAGTGTGATGAAAGACAACAGTATCGTTATCACGACAATGCTCACACTGTTTATTACGCCTCTGTGAACTGCCGCGAAATGCCATTTATCCGCCAGCCATGTCGTGATCATATAGGCAAATGAATTTGATGCAACGGCACTGTTCAGAAATCCCGCAAGTGTTACGCCCACCTGTATCGTAGACAAAAATTTGCTCGGATTTTCTACGATCTTAAGCAGAATTGCGGATTTTTTGTCACCGCCGTCAGCTTCTTTTTTTAATTTTGTATCATTGACCGAGAGCAGTGCAATTTCAGAAGAAGCAAAGAATGCATTAAGAAAAATGAGAAATATTATGAGTAGAATCTGCAGAATTATATTCCCTCCGGAATCGGCATCCGATACGGCTGCAAGGCATCGTAAGGGTATACTTCCATCATCGCTCATGTTATAGTTCAAATCCTTTCAAATTAAAATAAAATAAATACACCTGCATATAATATTATATACAGGTGTATATTGTCAATATGTCAGACAATTTTATTTTTTCTTCTTTTTACTTGAAACAACTACTATAATAACGATTGCCGCGACTACTACTACGCCACCCGCGATTATGACTATTATAGCCCATGTCGGAATTCCGGAAGTTTCCGTGCCGGTATCACTTACGGCTTTAAGGAGTCCCTTGCCGAGAACAGCCTTCTGATCGGCTTCCGTATCTGTTCTGAGTTTAACTCTCTGAGAGAGAAGAGATGTTGCTCCGGATTTGTCTACATAGTAAACCTTCTTAACATAGTCTTCGTTGATAAGATCGGCAGGCTGATTCTCTTCAATGTGGAAGCTCAGATAAAGCGATGCGCTGGCCGGTATCCGACTGAGAGCATCCTCAGAGGCTTCCAATGTAACACTCTTTACTGTCGGTGAATATCCGTACTCGGAGGCACCCTTATAATCACCCTTGGTCGTTGTGACTTCTGTCTTAGTCGTAACACTCTTTGCCGTTCCTACAACAAAGGACATAAGGCTGTTGTAAGTTTCTTCTGTGCAGAGCTTATCGTCATACCATTTCTTATAGAGCTCGGCATCCTGCTTTGTAGCGCCTACCGAAAGCGTTATCGTATTCTTCTGCTGAGGATCGTCAGCTACGTTATCGTAAAGCTGTGTGCCGGCAGCATCGATCTCAAGAGTTATGCTCTCTATCTTTGCTTTGATCACGGGAGTACCTATCCTCGGAGTACCCATAGCTATTATACCGTTCTCGTCTTTGAGTATATCATTTGCCGTAAATGTCCTGTCGGTATTGAAATAGGTATCGGGATCAAGCTCTTTGTTCATTCTGAGAGTCTGTGCATAAACAATCGTTTTAGCCTTGTTGGGAGCTGCTTTATATTCATCCAGCGACGATGCGAGATGCATGGATATGGATGTCTGTGACTCGTCGGCAAGAAAATTGTCATACTCGTCATCGGTGAGCACGTACCAGTACGAAATGGACTGTATGTCTTTAACCTTGCCGCCGTTATCCGGATCAAATCTGTCGGCGTACGGAACCCATACCATCTCGTCGGATTCAACTATCTGAACTTCCGGCTTCTTTCCTTTGTATGTACCGGTCTTACGCAGAACGGGAACGGATATGAAGAGCTCTATCCTGTCGTCGTCGGCTGTTCTCCATATGCAGTCGTTTGTATCGATGAGATAACCGTTTCTGTCGATCTTGTACTGATTGCCGTTTTCGTCTTTTTCCACAGCAAGAGCATATCCGTCATCGGCATATTCAACATTGGGATTCTGATTTACATAAGGATTATCATCATAAGGTGCGGTTATGCCGAGCAGATCGACTTTCGATGTAGTCGTCACGGCAGAACTGTCAATGATATGTGTGATGAACGCGTTGTTGTACGGAATCTTGGAGTACTGAAGGCCGGTCTTGATCGTACCGTCATCAGTGCTTACCTGGTAGAAGTTGCCGCCGCTTCTTATACCTGCCGGAACGACAAGTGAATCGGAAAGAAGGGAATCGTCGCCGTCCATATATTTGTCGGCATCGGACGTCGCTTCGGGGTTAACGAAATACTTAACTTCCTTACTGACTTTCTTTCCCTGCTCGTTCTCAACTTTTATTTTATCCTCGTAATAACGTACAAGTATGGGTTCTTTATATTTGATGGTAATTGAATACAGATCCAATCCTCCCGTTGTATCAGCCGCAGCCTCTTCCGCAAATACTGCCGGAACTGATGCAAATACAGACACTAGCATAATAAGCATCGTAATAGTTGTAAAAATTTTCTTTTTCATACATATCCTCCTTATCTAATTCCTCACACCCAAATACCTAAATACACTTTATATGCATCGTATCTGTGCGCGTATTACATGATGCTATTATAGTAAATCATTTTGTTATAATTGTCAATAATGAATGTTTTGTAAATCATTTGCAAAACGTCATGTTTTATTATAAAATAAAAATCGAGTTGAGTTTTTACAATTTTACATATGAAACGGAGAAATACTGCCATGGGATCACGCATGAAAAAATCTTTAAAACTGCCTGTATTGCTTCTTGCATTAATCATATCCGTTACCGGATTGTACGGCTGCACTGCCGCGCGGGTCGGAGACAATGAACTGCCGTCACTGCAGATCGGTACGCCTGTTCCCGGAAGTCCGGACGGAAATGTATCCGATCCGACTGATACTTCTCAGGAACTGTCTTACACAGACATCACGTTGCTGAGTGCCGGCGACATAATGTATCACATGCCTCAGGTAAGATCGGCCTACAACGGCAGCACGGGAAAATATGATTTTACGGATAATTTCAAATATGTTAAGAGTATCATTTCTTCTGCCGACTATGCCGTAGTCAATTTTGAGACTACTCTGGCGAACCAAGATGAATATACGAGTTATCCTATATTCAATTCTCCTCTTGAAACGCTTGACAGCATAAAAGATGCCGGATTCGACATGCTGCTGTATGCGAACAACCACTGCTACGATTACAAAAAAGACGGATTCATGGCTACTCTCACAAGATTTTCGGAGTACGGCTTTGATTATATAGGCGGCAGGAGAGATTCTTCGTCCAAGTCTTATACAGTAAAGGAAATAAACGGTATAAAGCTCGGGCTTCTGAATTATGCCGATACGCTCACACCGGACAGCGGCAGTTATCACACAATAAACGGAATAACCATAAATGACGGCTGCGATGAATTCATGGATATTTATGTCCGCGGACAGGAGGACAGGCTGTATGCGCAAGTATCCGAGCGCATAGCAGAGATGAGATCCGAGGGAGCGGAGCTTATAGTACTTTATATTCATTGGGGAGACGAATATCAGCTCGATCCGGTCTCTTCACAGAAAAATACGGCGCAGAAGCTGTGCGATCTCGGAGTTGACGTTATAATAGGGTCTCATCCTCATGTAATAGAGCCGATGCAGATACTCACATCCGCATCAGATCCGTCACATTCAACTGTCTGCTTCTATTCGCTGGGAAATTATATTTCAAATCAAAACAGGCTGTCTTTTGAAGACCTCTCTCAGTCTATAAGGCCTTATACCGAAAACGGGCTCATGGTGACGCTCACTATAAGGAAATACAATACCGGAGACGTATTTGTAAAATCCATTCAATATACGCCTACATGGGTGCACAGATATCAGACGTCAGACGGTCTGTATGATTATAATGTAGTACCTCTTCCGCAGGCAACAGCCGATCCTTCCGGTTACGGACTCACGATATCCGATTTCGGTACCGATCACGCCGCCGCGGCTCTCAATATGACCGACAGCGTATTTTCATCGGCAGTCAGTGCGTATAACTCACAGATGGACAGTGCGATAGAAGCGTTTGCGGCAGCACACGGCAATTAAACGCAGCTCAGGAACATCTCTGAAAAATTTTATGCACATATAACAGTGGCTCCGCATATCATTAGTATAGAACACGAGCATGAAGCGGGGTATACTGTGATGGCAAACATATTTGACAGGATCGAAAACAGGATAACAGGAGTCAGGATAGAACAGGGGATAGAGAAATTAAAATCTACCCCTGTTGAACAGCTTTCAAAAGAACTTGAAAAAGTAAACAGAGCCGAGCTCCTTAAAAAGATCAATGAGCTTGATACAAAGAAGATCAAGGACATGAAGATAGATCCCGAAGCGATAAAGAAAAGGCTCACGCCCTCCGATATAGAAAAAATAAAAAAGCTGGCAGGGAAGGACGCAGATACGGTCATGAGGAAGCTGGATGAGCTCACAGCTAAAGAAAACAGACCATGAATGAGCTTAATGATAAAATCAAAGAGATCGGCAGCATGTTCGGGATAAGTGAACTGCCGGACAATATAGGAGATATCATTTCGTCTTTCCTTGGCGTCAGCAGTGAAAGTAAAAAAGAGGACGAAGGAGATATTGGTAGTACCAATTCAGATATTTCAGATATTGAAAAGATACTTCCGATCGTCAATAAATACTTTGAGATAAAAAGAAATTCACCGAACGACAGAAAAATAAAGCTGCTGTATGCCATCGAACCTTTCCTGAGCGATAAAAGAAAAGATAAAATAGATATATGCATAAAATTCCTAACATTCACTCAGCTCGCGAAGGAATTTAAAAATATATAATAAGGGATTATATAATAAAATGAGACGAAGATCGTACCGCATACATCAGAATTTTAATCTTGAGGAAGTGATTGTTTTTTCTCCGACAGGCTGCAGGTCATCGGAAAAAAATGCAAAAGAAAAAAATGAGGATGGATCACCGGCTTTTTCAGCTTTTTCTTTAGACGATATAATACTTCCGGTACTGATAGGAATACTGATATATGAAAGGTACGATCTGAAAAAAAGCGGCGCTTCAAAAGAAGAACTTACAGATTACGATCATATGATCGCATCGCTGATATATATTTACATATGAGCAGCTTAATTGAACAAAATTTTTATTTTGTTCAATTGGGCGGATGTCTTC
Organism: uncultured Clostridia bacterium; assembly: GCA_947625435.1. Lineage (GTDB taxonomy): Bacteria > Bacillota > Clostridia > UBA1212 > UBA1255 > Egerieisoma. Next base: position 21,013 of record CANQOI010000023.1, read on the forward strand.
GGCAATTCCGTTTTTCGAAATTCATCTTGAAAAAAAGGCTGTAAAAATATATAATCCGTCGGTGTTCCCTATTATAAGTATTTTTTATTTTTATTGATGCGGGTAGATAATTATGTATGATATGCATGTTCATTCCGGATATTCTTCTGACTGCAGGCTTGATATGGAAAAGGCTGTGCTCTGCGCGATACAGAAAGGACTGTCAGGCATTGCTTTTACCGATCATCTTGATATTGATTATACTGATCATGAAAATGAATTTCAGTATGACTTTAACGATTATTTCGGCAGAATAGATCTTCTTCGCCGTAAATATTCGACTGAGATCGATATACTGAGCGGTGTTGAGATCGGTGTCCAGCCTCATGTCATTGCCGAAACAAAGGCCCGTATCAAAGATTTTGATTTTGATTTTATCATTGGATCTACGCACCTCATCAAAAGACGCGATCCTTATTACGGTTCATATTTCAGCGACGGAGTTTCGAAGGTCGATGCCTACGGCGAGTATCTTGACGAGCTTTTCGGCAATCTGATGCTTTATTACAGTGATCTTTCAGATGACGATAAGCCTTTTTGTGCCATGGGTCATTTTGATTATATAGTCAGATATGCACATTTTGACGATTCGCGCTTTCTGTACTCGGACCACGCCGACAAGGTCGACGATATATTCAGATTTATCATTGAACGGGATATTGCCCTTGAGATAAACACATCCACATATTTGAGGCAGCCGCTTGACCTCAGGATGCTGACGCGTTATAAGGAGCTCGGCGGCCGCCTCATTACACTCGGTTCTGACGCACATTCCGATGACAGACTCGGCGTGAATTTCAGAAAATATGCTGACTGCGTTAGAAGCTGCGGCTTCGACAGACTGTATTATTATAAGGATATGACTCCCCTTCCCTATGATATATAAGTTGCTGCCATTTCCGCGCACGTCAGGATCATAAGGAAAGCGAAGTTCACGATCGTGAATTTTAAAATATACGAGAACGTTTTACCCGGGTTATGTTTTACATATTCTCTGAATGTGATCAGGCTTGCAAGAGACGCTATGAGAGTACCGACGCCTCCTATATTGACACCCGGGAGCAGCGCCCGGTAATTGCCCGTAAACTGAGAGAGCAGTATGGCAGAGGGCACGTTGCTTATGAACTGGCACGACAGAATGCTGAATAAAAGTGTGTTCTTATTGAGTAAAAAAGAAAACAGTGACCTTACGCAATCGATCCTCGCCATATTTCCCGCAAAGATGAAAAAGAACACGAATGTCAGCAGAAGCCCGTAATCTACCATTTTAAGGGCCTTCCTGTCGGCAAATATGAGCACGGCGGGTATGATGATGAGGCCAATCCAGAAGGGTATCACTCTGAATACCATTATGATAGCTATAACAAAAAGACTGAGGTATTGAGGTATAAAGCTGTCCTGCCGGGGTTCAATGTATATGATTCATCGGTAAAATGCAGTTCTTCATTTTTAACGAAAAATATGCAGCACAGTGTGATGAGTAATACCGATATCGCAAAAGGAAACCACATTATCTTAAAAAATTCAGCATTGCTTATATTAAATTTCGTATATAAGTACAGATTCTGAGGATTTCCGAACGGAGTGAGCATACCTCCCAGATTTGCCGCTATGTTCTGCATTATGAAAGTAAACGCCATATACCTGCCTTGTCCGGTCGTTGAGAGAACGAAATAACCCAGAGGCAGAAATGTGAGCAGAGCCATGTCATTGGCTATCAGCATAGAACCTATGAATGTTATGTAAACAAGAGCCAGAACGGCCTTCCTTGCCGTGCGGAACAGTTCGACTGTCTTATCTGCCAAAATGTAGAAAAAATTGATATTTTTAAGTGCACATACGACTGCGAGCACGCAAAACAAGCAAGAAAGTGTCTTATAATCAAAATATCCGATATATTTTTTGTCAACAGGTACGATGACAGTTGTCACCGATGCCGCAGCGAGCGCGACTAACATGACCATATTTCTTTTAAAAAATGGTCTGCATACTTCTATTATCCTCATTTTAACGCTTCTTTACTCTTCTCTGTATAAATTTTATGATCTCAACAATGGGGATCACCGAAAACGCCAGCCCGAGAGCGGTCGCATATTCCTTAACACCCAGTCTCGTAAAATCGAACGCATTCGCGAGGAACGGTATCTCTATTACGGAAGATGTAAGTAAGATGCTTATGACAGCGGCGGACCACAACAGCTTGTTCTGTCCTTTTACGGTAAAAATACTGCCTCTCTGACTTCTCATATTGAAGCTGTGGAATATCTCGGCCATACTCATCGTGAGAAATGCCATCGTTATACCGTGATCGCTGCTCGCGTTCAGAATATTCCATGTTCCGTGCTCAAAATGGTTTCCTATGAGGAAAGCCGTAACTGTGAGCGCCGAAACAAGTACTCCCTGATATAAGACATCAATGCCGAGTCCTCCTGCGAATATACCGTCTTTAGGATCGCGCGGGGCTCTTTTCATTATGTCCTTCTCGCCTTTTTCCACACCGAGAGCAAGCGCAGGCAGACAGTCGGTTATGAGATTTATCCACAAAAGGTGAACGGGCTTCAGTATCACGAAGCCGAGTACGCTTGACGCAAATACGCTCAGCACTTCACTCATGTTTGAACCGAGCAGGAACTGTATTGCTTTACGTATGTTGTCATATATACGTCTTCCCTCGCCTACGGCGCCCACGATCGTGGCAAAATTATCGTCTGCGAGCACCATATCCGCCACGTTCTTAGTGACATCTGTTCCCGTTATGCCCATACCTATGCCTATATCGGCATTTTTAATGCTCGGCGCGTCATTGACTCCGTCGCCTGTCATGGCGGTTATATATCCGTTGCTGCGCCATGCGTTTACGATACGTACCTTGTGCTCCGGCTGTACCCTCGCGTAAACTCCGAACTCCGTTATACGTCTGCTAAGCTCTTCATCGCTCATTTTGTTTAATTCGGAACCGGTTATTGCCTGTGATGCATCATCTATTATTCCGAGCTGCTTTGCAATGGAGGCAGCCGTATCTCTGTGATCGCCGGTTATCATAACCGCACGTATGCCGGCACTCTTGCATTCTTCTATTGCCGCTTTAACCTCAGGGCGTATAGGATCCATCATACCTGTGAGCCCTATGAATATGAGCTCATTTTCTGCGGTGTCGGAGTCGGGATCCTCGGGAAGCTCATCGTAAAGCCTCATAGAAGCCGACAGGACTCTCAGAGCCATGTCCGCCATTTTTTTGTTGGCTTCTGTCACGGCCTCTCTGTATTCATCCGTCATGGCACGTATCTCACCGCTGTCATAATAAGCCGTGCAGCGGCTCAGTATCACATCGGGAGCGCCCTTTGTATACTGAATGATCTTACCGCCGTGTGAATGGAAAGTTGACATCATTTTACGCATGCTGTCAAACGGTATCTCGGACACTCTGGGATATTCCGCTTTTAATGCGGGCTTCGGGACACCTGCGGCGGCGGCATAATTCACGAGAGCACATTCAGTAGGCTCTCCGGTAGATTCATTCTTATCGGGGTCGAATTCGGCATCGCTGCAGAGAGCCATAGCGCTTGCGAGCAGCTTTTCGTCCGAGCCGAAATGTTCAACCACAGTCATTTTATTCTGTGTGAGCGTTCCCGTCTTGTCACTGCATATTATCTGTGCGCAGCCTAATGTCTCGACTGCCGTGAGCTTGCGTATTATGGCGTTCCTCTTCGACATTTTAGTAACGCCTATCGAAAGTACGATCGTGACGACGGTAGCAAGTCCCTCGGGTATGGCGGCCACTGCAAGACTGACGGCGACCATGAATGAGTCCATAATCGGTTCGAAGTGAAGATCACCCGATTTGATCACGTTGAAAGCAAATATAAAAACGCATATTCCGAGAACTACCCACGTAAGGGTCTTGCTCAGCTGTGAGAGCTTTATCTGAAGAGGCGTTTTACCCTCCTTAGTCATCGTAAGGGCATTTGCGATCTTACCCATTTCGGTCGACATACCGGTGTCCGTTATAACGGCCTTTCCGCGGCCGTATACGACGGTACTGCCCATGTATATCATATTTTTCCTGTCGCCGAGAGGTACGTCCTGCGCTCCATCTTCGATCCGGTCCGGATATTTATTTACGGGAACGCTCTCACCCGTAAGAGCCGACTCTTCTATCTTCAGACTGGCGGATTCTGTTATCCTGCCGTCAGCCGGCACGGCGTCTCCCGCTTCGAGTAAAACGACGTCTCCCGGTACAAGATCCTCACTCTTTATAACTGTGAGCACGCCGCCGCGGAGTACCTTGCTCGTGGCTGCCGACATTTTCTGAAGCGCGTCTATAGCTGCCTCGGCCTTGCTCTCCTGTACGACGCCGAGTACCGCGTTTATAAGAACGACGATCATTATGATTATAACATCGGCGTATCCTTCGCCCTCGCCCCCGGCTGCTGCCGTAACAGCTGAAATGACAGCCGCGGCTATCAATATTATTATCATAGGATCTGCCAGCTGTTTGAGGAAACGTTTGAAGACGGATGTCTTCTTACCCTCCTCCAACTTATTCCTGCCGTAAACGGCCGCCCGCTTCTGCGATTCCGATCCGGAAATGCCGTCATATGAGCTGTTTAATTCTTTCAAAACATCATCTGTATTTTCAAGATAATATTTCATTTTAAAATATGCGTCCCGTCCTTTCGATCAAAAGCTTTAACTTAAAGTGTGAACCTGTGAAATACTTTTTTTCCTTTTCTGAGTATCACGCCTTCGGCAAGATCGGCTTCCGAAACGGATGCATCAGCAGCCTCGATCCTGACATCGTTTATGAATACGCCGCCCTGCTGTATGAGCCTTCTCCCCTCGCCTTTTGACGGTATGAGCTTCGCCGCCAGCATCATGTCGATAACGGATATCAGACGATCCGGAGCCGCCGAACAGTGACCTTGAAACCTCAGCGGCCTTGTCGGCTTCTTCCTTTCCGTGTACTATCTTAGTGACCTCATATGCGAGACGTTCCTTTGCCTGATTTATCTTACTGTCCTTCCACTGCTCCATTTCACGAATTTCTTCTATCGGTACAAATGTGAGAAGCTTCAGGCATTTTATGACATCGGGATCGGCTACGTTCCTCAGATACTGGTAAAGCTCATACGGAGGCGTTTTATCCTTATTGAGCCATACCGCGCCTTTGACTGTCTTGCCCATTTTCACGCCGTCGCTGGTAGTGAGCAGTGAAAATGTGACTCCGTATACCTCTTTTGCTTCCTTCCGCCTTACGAGCTCCACTCCTCCTATTATATTCGACCACTGATCGTCGCCGCCGAATTCCATTATGCACCCGTAATCCTTGTAGAGCCTGTAAAAATCATAGCTCTGCATCAGCATATAGTTGAATTCTATAAAATTGAGGCCGCGCTCGAGACGCTGCCTGAAGCACTCGGCGGTCAGCATCCTGTTTACGGAAAAGTGGACGCCTATATCACGCAAAAAGTCCACATAATTCAGATTTAAAAGCCAGTCGCCGTTATTTACGAGAAGCGCTTTGCCGTCTGAAAAATCTATGAAACGGGAAAGCTGTTCTTTAAGTCCTGCGGCATTGCGGGCGATGTCGTCGTCCGAAAGCATTTTACGCATATCCGTCTTACCGGAAGGATCTCCTATTTTGGCCGTGCCTCCCCCTACGAGAGCGATAGGAATGTGTCCGGCTCTCTGCATGTGCGCCATCACCATTATCTGAACAAAATGCCCTATATGCAGGCTGTCGGCCGTGGGATCGAAGCCTATATAAAAAGGCACTTTAGTATTATCGAGGATCTCCCTGACCTTCTCTTCATTTGTACACTGCGCTATTATACCGCGCTCTACAAGTGTTTCGTAAATATTTGACATTTAAAATTTCCTCCCTTTATGCATGGAAAACCGTTATCCCGTTATCTTTTCACCGTTGGAAGTCACGTCGGCATTCTCGCCTATGATGCATTCGCCCGTATATACAAAGTCCTTGTCTTCCGTTTTTATGTCCACCGTTCCGCCGGTTATCTCGATATTCCCGTCTGACTTGACGGCATTATTCTTTGTATCGATGTTTACCGTGCCGCCTGATATGCTGACACGCGTTATCGCAGATATCGCCTCATCGGAGGCTGTGAGCGTGAGCGTGCCGCCGGAAATCTCAAGATATCCGAGAGATGCATCCTTATCGTTAGTGGACTTTACGGCGTCATTCCCGGCGTTTACCGTTATATTTCCTCCCTTTATGCTGAGATAGTCTTTGCCCTTTATTCCGTGGTTTACGGCTGTTATATTTATATTTCCGCTCTCTATCGTAACGGAGTCGCGTCCTGCCACGGCGTCATTGTAATTTGCATTTACGTTCAGAGTACCTTCCCCGCTCACAGTCATATCGGCCTTTGTGAATAATGCGGCGTCCGGTTCGTTCGCACCCGGTTCAAGACTGTATGAGGCGCCGTCCGATATTGTGTTCGTACTTCCCTCGGGAAGCTGTATATACACATGCCCCGCGCTTATGACGTATATAGGAGCAGAATGATCGCACTTTATGTCCGCATTATTCAGAACGAGCGTTACATTGCCCGTAGAATTGACTATTATCTGACCGTTATCGAGGCTGCCCGTTATCTCATATGTTCCGGCACCCGTTATAACGGCAGAAGAACCGTCCGCCGTGACACCGGACGGCACCGAAACGGATGTGCCCTCAAGCTTTATAACGGCAGTGCCCTCATTTTCATTTACGGATTTATCCGGACTGCCGCAGCCGGGCGCGGCCGTTATGATCAAAGCGCATACAAAAAACAATATAAAATACTTTTTCATAAGCTGCATCCTTTCATTCATTTTTATCTTCATTCCTGTTTTCCTGTTCTCTTTTCCATGACATATATTCGATGATCTTATTTTCATACCCGTTCCCATAGGGACGGTAATATACGGTTCCCAGCATTTCATCCGGGAGGAACTGCTGTCTTACGACATTGCCCGGATAATCGTGCGCGTACTTATATCCTTCGGCATACCCCAGCTTTTCCATTCCCTCCGCCGCGGCGTTCCTCAGGTGAAATGGCACGCTGCCGGTGTTCTTTGTACGTACGTCGTTAAGAGCGCTTTCCACGGCCATATATGACGCGTTGGATTTAGGACTCACTGCTACCGTCACGGCAGCCTGTGCGAGTAAAATGCGCGCCTCAGGCATACCTATCATACGCACGGCAGCTGCTGCGGCTACTGCGACAGTTAGTGCCGTGGGATTTGCGGTGCCCACATCTTCGGACGCACATATAACGATCCTTCTGGCCAGAAAATTTATATCTTCTCCCCCTTCGAGCGCTCTCGCAAGATAGAAGACAGCCGCATCCGGGTCGCTTCCGCGCATGGATTTTATAAATGCGCTTATGTTGTCATAGTGTTCTTCTCCCGATTTATCGAAGCGCACGGTCTTCTTCTGAACACACTCTGAGATTATGTCGGTCGTGATCCTGAGCACGTCGGAATCGGCCGTCTGCGTCGTAAGTACAGCGAGCTCAAGGGAATTGAGGGCAACGCGCGCATCTCCGTTTGAGACGGCTGCGATAAAATCAAGAGCTCTGTCGTCTATTTCAATATTCATCTTACCGTAGCCGCGTTCCTCATCCTTCAATGCTCTTCTCACTATATTTTTGATGTTATCCTCCGTGAGAGGATAGAGCTGAAATACGGTGGAACGTGATATCAGAGCTTTGTTCACTTCAAAGAAAGGATTCTCGGTAGTGGCTCCTATCAGCACTATAGTGCCGTCCTCCACATACGGGAGGAGGGCATCCTGCTGAGCTTTGTTGAACCTGTGTATCTCGTCTATAAAAAGAAGCGTTCTTCCGGCAGGATTCATAAAATAGTTCTGTGTGTCGGAGACTATTTTTTTTATGTCGGCGATACCCGATGAAACGGCGTTTATCTTAACAAAATTGATCTTAGTTACGTTTGCTATGAGGCGGGCGAGCGACGTTTTACCGGTGCCCGGAGGGCCGAAAAATATTATAGAGGAAAGCCTGTCCGCTTTTATCATGCGGTAAAGAAGCTTTCCCTCTGCTAATATATGCTCCTGCCCTTCATATTCTTCAAGGCAGGTCGGACTCATTCTGTAAGCCAACGGCTCTTTCACACTGCCTTCGCCCTTTCTGAATGTATTTCTTTAACTTCCCGTCAGGCGTAAAGAGGAAAACGCTCGAGAAGATCTGCCACGCCCTTTATTACCTTCTCTTTGTTTCCTTCAAAGTCTTTGAGCGTAAGTATTATGAGCTCCGCTATCTCGTCCATGGCCTTCTCATCCATGCCTCTTGTAGTGACCGCAGCGGTGCCGAGTCTTATACCGCTCGTTATGAAGGGGCTCTGGGGGTCGTAGGGTATGCCGTTCTTGTTGCATGTTATGTTCACCTCGTCAAGGTTGAGCTGCGCCTGTTTTCCGGTGATATCCATATTCCTCAGATCCACGAGCATGAGATGATTGTCCGTTCCTCCGCTTACGAGGTCTGCTCCCCTGTCTTTGAGGCCTTTTGCAAGAGCGGCGGCATTTGAGACTATGCGCTTCTGATATTCCTTAAATTCGGGTGAGAGCGCTTCTTTAAAGCTTACGGCCTTTGCGGCTATGACGTGCATCAGAGGGCCGCCCTGTATTCCCGGGAATACCGCCTTATCTATCGTCTTGGCAAATTCTTCCGATGTGAGTATCATGCCTCCCCTCGGGCCGCGCAATGTCTTATGTGTCGTTGTGGTGGTAAAATGTGCGTACGGCACGGGATTCGGATGCAGGCCGGCTGCCACGAGTCCCGCGATGTGAGCCATGTCTACCATAAGATATGCGCCCACTTCATCGGCTATCTCTCTGAATTTCTTGAAATCGATTATCCTCGGGTACGCGCTGGCTCCCGCGATTATGAGCTTGGGGCGCGTTTCATGTGCCAAACGTCTTATTTCGTCATAATCTATGAGCATTGTCTCTCTGCTCACGCTGTAAGGTATGATATCGAACCACTTGCCGGACATGTTTACCGGACTTCCGTGTGTTAAATGGCCTCCGTCCGCAAGGCTCATGCCCAGCACCTTATCTCCCGGCTTTAATACGGCAAAGAATACCGCCATGTTCGCCTGGGCGCCGGAATGCGGCTGTACGTTCGCATGCTCCGCTCCGAACAGCTTTTTTGCACGCTCTATCGCCAGCTTTTCGACTATATCAACGTACTCACAGCCACCGTAATATCTCTTTTCCGGATAGCCCTCCGCATATTTGTTGGTAAGCGGGCTCCCCATAGCCTGCATTACGGCTTCGCTCACAAAGTTCTCGGAAGCTATGAGCTCTATCTTACTTCTTTGCCTTCCGAGCTCAAGATCCATTGCATCGGCGATCTCGGGGTCTGTCTTTCTTACGGTATCTGTGTTGTAATACATTGAGTGATCCTCCAAAAAAATTTTTCGCAGACGATTATATAATATATTCGTGCAATTTACAAGGTCGTCCCGAAGACGCAGGCATCTACTGTTTGTTGGGATCCTTACCGTAAATATTGATATCGATTAAGCTTTTGAAAACATCGTATATCGCGTTTAATTGCTCTTGTGTCGCGTTATTTATCGTTTCTTCATTTATTTCAAATCCGGGGTAAACCTTTCTGCCAAAAAATGTAGGTGACAAATCATGGTCTTCAATATATTGCCAATCAACTATCGCACTTTCATATCCGAATGTATCACACATTTTTTCAAAGGAATCCTGAGACATTCCTATATTAACGTAATCAACGGAAGTGGTCTTTCCGTTTACCATAAGTTCTATATTTACGGAGCCGGCATAAATATTATTAAAATATTCTTTTTCCGGTTTCACTTTCTCCCAATCGGATTGGTGGTTTGTGGCATACGATTCGGCGAAAAAGTATACTTTATCAGGTTGCTCTGCATTTGAAAGGTCCGGTCTTAAACAATTGAACTTGACCGATACATTTGCACCCGGCCTTCTGTCTTTGTAAAATGCTACCAAGCAATCCTGAAATTCATAATTTATCGTGTTTATGACGTCTTCTTTTGTAACGCCTGTTTTCTCGATCTCATCCTGCGGTCTCGGAGTGATGACAGGATACGGTGTAGCCTCAGAACTGTTTCCGAAGATCAGACCTCCCGTACCGCTGTCACCCTTGCAGCAGGCAGCCACAGATAATGCTGCCGCTATAAGAAGCGCTGCCAAGCATTTTACCGGTATCATTTTGACTTTTCGATCCATTTTTACCACCTTGATAATCGATTATTTTTATACCATGCATTTTACAAGGTCGTCCCGATGCCGCACAGGGACTCCGCGAACGCGCATATATTCTCCGTTGCGTTAGGAGGGAGCGTACCTATCTGCATGTTTATCATATTTTTTCTGAATGCATCGTCTTCAAGCCTTCTGCACGCGTCCAACAGCTCGTCTTCTGCCGAGGATATGCTCACGCTCATACCGTGGCTGCCGAAGAAACGCATATTGTGTATCTCGCAGCCGGATATGGGAGACATCAAGATAAGAGGTATGTTCGAAACGGCCGCTTCCGTTGTGGAAAGGCCTCCCGGCTTTGATATATAAATATCGCACGCCCTTAAATAATCTGCCATGCGGTCGGTGTGCGTTATAACAGTACACTTGTCCGCATATTTTTTTACTAATTTTTTATGAAGAGCTTCATTGTTCCCGCATATCACTATGAGCTCGGTATTATTGTCGGAGCGCCCTTCGTATGAGCTTAGTATGAGCGATATGGTATCTTCTATCCTGCCGGCGCCCATGCTCCCGCCCGCTATGAGAATGTACTTAACATCTTCCTTAAGTCCGAGAGATCTCTTCGCTTCCGACTTGTCGACATGCCCGTAAAATGCCGGGCTTACCGGTATGCCGAAGGGTCTTATGCGCTCCTCCGGGATACCCTTCTCGCAGTATTCGGATGTAAGCTCTTCCGACGGTATTATATAATGATCACAGTCCGTTTCCTCCGTGAAAGGAATGCATGTATAATCCGTTGAAATGAAAATTGTCTTGGGCAGGTGAAATCCGCGGCGTTTCACGGCCGTTAGGATCTCAGCGGGAAATAAATGCGTCATTAAAATGACGTCGTATGCGTTTTCTTCAAGATACTGCTCCATGAGAGAACACATCATCTGATTTATATGATACACGGGCGATTTGACGGGAAGCTTTCTGTAAACATTCCCCAGCTTATATATGGCGCCGAAGGCGTGCGGCACCTTTTGTACGAGCTTTATATAAGCATTGTCGACCGCATCTGCGGTCTTTTGGCTTTTTAGTGTATAGGGGTTCAGTATCGTTGCTTTATGGCCGCGCGCTTCAAGGCCTTCATAAACGGCGCGGCAGGCAGCGTTGTGTCCCCCGCCCGTTCCGCAAGTCAATATCAGTGCATCCATAACAGTCTTACCTTTGGCCTCTCTTTTTCTTCTTTACTCAGATACATCTTGAGTATCACGACCGCGGATATGAGCAGAAAAGCCATTCCGGCGGCCGGCTGCGTTTTAAATACGAACATAAGCGCCGCCGTCAGTATGTAGGTTGCGATCGTTCTGTAAAAATGCGGCGTGATGCGTACACACACCGACAGGAAGATGAATACAGATGCGAAGATACACAGCGGGAGCGCATCGGGCAGAAGTCCGAGAAGGCATCCGAATGTGGCCGCTATCCCCTTACCTCCGCGGAATCCGTAAAATACGGGAAAGGCATGGCCTATTACGGGAGCTGCCGTCACTGCCGCAAGTATGTAATCATAGTATGCGGATTCAGACAGATATGAGGGAGCCAATGAGCAAAACAGATATACGGGAAGAAAGCTTTTGAGTATATCACCCGCCAATGTGAATATCCCGCATGAAAAGCCGCCGTACATAAAAGCGTTGGCAGTTCCCGGATTCTTGTCGGAGCTCCCGGAGAGCATATCTTCTTTTTTAAACAAACGTGCCGCTATATTTGCAAAAATTATACTGCCGCTCAAATAGCCTATCAGAATGCCGATACCTATAAAGACAAGCCTCATAATGCTGTGTTCTCTCTCTTTCTTTTTGTAATCATTTTGAAATCTTTACAATTTATGTCAACGTGCACTCCGTTGATTTTACCGCTATCCGGTGATATAATCAAGCAAATATTTTACATAAACGGAGAGTGCTTTGTAAGTGGCTACTTATGAATACGGGGTCCTTCCCTATTACGCAGATGATTTTCTTGTATATCTTGAATCGATATCGGGCAAGTCCCAAAATACAGTAGGCGAGTATTTTTACGATCTGCTCATGTTCTTCCGCTTTATGAAGGTACGGAACGGCTCTGCGTCCCATGATACCGATTTTAACGATATAAATGTCTCCGATTACGGCATTGACAAGTTGGCGGAAATAAGGCTCTCCGATCTGTATGCATTCCTGAATTATATGAACAGTGAGAGAAAGGATAAGCCGGCGACACGCGCGAGAAAGGTCGCCTGTCTGCGTTCTTTTTTTAAATATATATGGGGCAAGGCAAAGCTCATACCCGAAAATCCGGCGGCAGAGCTTGAATCTCCGAAGCTTACGAAAAGACTGCCGCGATATCTTGAGCTTGATGAGAGCATAGCGCTCCTGGAAGCGATAGACGGTGATCAAAAGGAACGCGATTACTGCATGATCACTCTGTTCCTTAACTGCGGCATGCGTCTTTCTGAGCTCGTGGGGATAAACCTGAGTGATATAAGGGCCGACACTCTCAGGGTGCTGGGTAAAGGAAGCAAGGAGAGAACGATATATCTTAACGACGCATGCTTAGACGCGCTCAGGCGATATATCGCCGTGAGGCCCGATTATGAAGAAGCAAGCGGAGCAAAGCCGTTGTTCCTGAGCAAAAGAAAAAAGCGCATAAGCCCGAAGACCGTGCAGTACACGGTAAAGAAATATCTGCGTGCGGCGGCTCTCGATACAACGAAATATTCAACTCACAAGCTGCGCCACACAGCAGCTACTCTCATGTATACTATGGGTGATGTGGACATACGTTCCCTGCAGGAGATACTCGGCCACGAAAGCGTTGCGACTACTGAGATATATACACACGTGAACAATGCACGACTTAAGGACGCCGTCAACAAAAATCCTCTGGCAGGATATAAAAAGCAGAGTGACGATCTGTCAGTTTGATTTAAAATCACTCATTATTATGGAATCACTGTCGAAATCCGAATCTGATATCAGATTTCTGCACATATTGTTGTAAATGATATAATATTTTTCGAGATACTGCTCTCTTCCCGCAAAGCGGTAATATCTTACGTTCTCGGCGCTCATGCCCGTAAATACCGCAGCCAACGATCTGATCACGTCTTCGTTTATGTTCGTTTCACATTTTTCGAGGAAAGGCAGCATCTTGCTCACGAATGTCTCTTCATAAGACTTATCGCCTGTCTTTATTACTTTCTGAGACAGGAATGCGGACAAGAGCTTCTGAGAAGCCTCTATGCGTTTTATATCGCTGCCGTCGTAGAAGCTCAGCATCTCTGCCGGATATTCATCATCTTCCGTTCTGTAAAATTGTATGAATGACAGCGCCTCGGCTCCGCGGAGTGACTTCGTATCCTTCTTTAAGTCGATCGCGTACTTGCCTACACTGTATTTCATATCTATGGGTATCGTATACTGTATGCCGGTACCGTCGGCATCAAGTGTATTTATAAGATCAACGAAGCTCACAGATGACAGATGAACATAATAATCTATGTTCATATCAAAATAAGATGCTATTATGCTCGTGCAGCTGTCGGGCGTGCCTTTGAGAGCCAGCAGATTACCCATTATGTCGACCGTACGGTCGGCGCTTGTAGCGAACTGCATGTCTTTAGGTACATACATAAAATTCAGAGACGGTGTTTCAGTGTCTGCGTGCATTATCACGAGAAGCTCTGTTTCTGTCCCGTCCGAGTCGCCTATGATGAACAGTATGTTTCCGTTAAAGCTTTCCTGCTGCTTCCCGTCAGGCGGGTTAGAGGGATCATATGTGGGAGCCGAAACCTCGAGACTGTGTTCTTCCTCATGAGCCATCTTACGGTACTGGTTCGCAAGTACGATACCGCTTATTGATACAGTGAGAAAAATGACAAATATGAACACTACTAAAAACCGTCTCAGATTATCCATTTAGTTTTCTCCTTACTACAATATATTTATGGTTAATACCCCTTACAGCCAGTAAGGAATTACCCATCTTGTTGCTTAAGCTGTTAGAAT
>CANQOI010000024.1 GCA_947625435.1 uncultured Clostridia bacterium
CCGGTCTTTCAAATTACGGAATAGGGGCGGTTGCCTATCAAATTATTGTGTTACTTTACCGCACATGAGCATTTGCGGCGGGTATCACCGCCTCGAGAAAACGGGCAAGGCTACGCCACAGATCTTCCTCCGTCATGCTTTCGTATGCTCTTAAAAGTCCGTCAAGCCTGTCCTTGGTATAGCTTTCGTCCCACCCGGGAAGCGAAAGGCCGCCCTTTTTGGGATCCATGGCCAGCACGGCCTTGTGGTCATATGCGAGCGCTTCGGCTCCGTCCTGCTGCATGCGCGAAAGCTCGCTCCTCAGCCAGTCGAATACGGGCATGAAATTGTAGCATACACATTTCACGCCTGCCCGTCCCAGCCGCCTTATGTTCTCACAGTAATTTGCCGTGTATCTGTCTGCTTCCGGGCCTCCCAGCTTTATTTCCTCAGGCACCGGCACGCTTTCGACCACCTCGAAGGCAAGACCCGCGCCGTTTGCCCTGTTTTTGAGAGCGTTTATGCTGCTCTCGCTCCACACGCTTCCCGGCGGCACGTCGTATACTGCCGAAACGACAGTCCGCACGCCCGGTATCTGGCGTATCTTATCAAGCGTTACGGGGTCATCTTCTCCGTACCATCTGAACGACATCTTCATATCAGTCTTTTTCTCCTTCCGTAAGCTTTTTTGTATTGTCATGGCTCAGTCTGCGCGCTATCGTGTACGCGGCGTCCTCGCAGAGTTCGCCGGATTCTACCCATTCCGCGAGAAGCCCGCACAGTATCCTCCTGAAATAGTCGTGTCTCACGTACGACATGAAGCTCCTGCTGTCCGTGAGCATTCCGGGAAATCCCGCTATGTATCCCGTCTCGGCCACCGTCTCAAGCACGTCGCGTATACCGCGCTTGTGGTCGCAGAACCACCACGCCGCGCCGCATTTTACGTTCCTGAAGCTGCCGCAGGCTGCGCAGAGAGCCGTCAGCTCCGACGGGTTCAATGAATATATGACAGTCTCGGGAAGTCCCCCGTTTGAGTTTATCAGGTCGAGCATGTGTAAAATGTTATTCACGCTGAGAGCGTCGTTTACGGCATCTCCCCCGGCATCCGCTCCGCACAGTCCGAAAAGGCGCGTATTCACATTTCTGAGCACCGAAGTGTGCCACTGCATGACAATGTCATTTGCCCTGTATTCTTCGGCTAAAAATACATACATGTTCCCTAAGAAGCCCTCGTATTCTTCCTGTGTCACGCCGGCGCCGCCCAGTGCCTTTTGAAATACGGCGCCCGCCTGCGCGTCGCTCGCGGCACTTCCCGGGAACACCTGTATCCCCACATCCGAGAAACGGCAGCCCGCCTCTTTAAAATATGCGAGTCTTTTTGCGAGCGCATATTTCAGATCCGCCAGCGTACGTATTTCCGTGTCCGCGGCCTGCGAAAGCCTGCTTATGTATTCGGGGTATTTAACGTCGGTCATGCCGAGAGCCCTGTCCGTGCGGAAAGAAGGCGTGATCCTGCATGTGAGAGCCGCGTCGTTTCCGAGCATTTTATGGTATTCGAGCGTGTCCGCCGGGTCATCGGTGGTAGCGATATATTTTACGCGGGAACGCTCCGTCATTTTACGGGGAGAGAGTTTTTCTTTTTTTATGATATCGTTGGCTTCTTCCCATATCTCGCGGGCGGTGCGGGGACTCAGCGTCTTTTCTATGCCGAAATATCGGGAAAGCTCCATTTGAGTCCAGTGATACAGCGGATTACCGGCGGCCAGCTCTATGGCCTTAGCATATGCGGCAAATTTCTCGTAATCGCCGGCGCCGCCCGTTATGAGCTCCTCCGGTATGCCCGCCGCGCGCATGAGACGCCATTTGTAGTGGTCGTGGGAAAGCCACATGTCGCCTATGTTGCCGAAAACCTCGTCGCGGGCTATCTCCTCCGGGCTCAGATGGCAGTGATAATCGTATATGGGAAGATCCTTTACGGATCCGTAAAGAGCACGTGCCGTTTCGCTGTGCAAGAGCATTTCTTTATTCATAAAAGCTAAAAGCCCCTTTCGGGAATTTCATCCCGCATACTTGTCGATACAGCACGAATTATATTTTCTTATGTTCAATTTTTCAAGACACTATATGATTTAAAATGCGTCATCTTTTGATTTCTGCGGCAGGCACGACAAGACTCCGTCTTTTATCTCTATATGCCTCGTGCAGTAATCCGATACGGCCTTATCGTGCGTAACTATGATCATGGTCGTACCTTCCCTGTTAAGAGACGTGAGCAGCTCCATTATCTGAGCGGACGTGGCGCTGTCAAGAGCTCCCGTGGGCTCGTCGGCCAGAATGAGGGAGGGACTGTTTACTATAGCTCTCGCGACAGCGACGCGCTGACGCTGTCCGCCCGACAGCTGATTTGCCTTCTTGTGCGCCTGATCCGCGATGCCTACCTTATCCAGCGCCTGCATACCGAGCTTCTTCATGGCGGAATATGGGGTTTTGTTAAAGAACAGCGGCAGCATGGCATTGAACAGCACCGACTGATGGTTCACGAGGCAGAAATCCTGAAATACGTAGCCTATCTTCGAATTTCTCACAGACGCCAGCTTTGATTCGGACATACGGCCTATATTTTCACCGTCAAGCATATATTCGCCGGAGTCGAAGCTGTCTATGCAGCCTATTATATTGAGCAGCGTGGACTTGCCCGCGCCCGATCTGCCCTCAACGGAAAGGAGCTCGCCCTTTTCTATCTGTAGGTCTATATCCTTCAGCGCCCGGAATGAATTCCTGCCTTCCGAATAATATTTGTTCAAATTCTTAATATCTATAAAGCTCATAACTCTACCTTCCTCCTGACAGCTGCGCACGATCTTCTCCTGTAGATGAGGAGCGACGCGAATGCAGATAAAAACAACAGAAACAGCCAGTAACATATCAACAATACATATAAAGTATGATCCGATGCAAAATGCTCCGTATTAAAAAGATCCATGAGCGTCTTTCCGTTATCCGCCGACAATATCATGATACTCATGACAGTAGCCAGCGCCCCGACAGCGCCGAGAGACGATATCATTATGGCGTACCCGCGCTTTTTGGAACAGCCGCACAGGTAAAATGTCAGTATGAGATCCATCTTGCTGTGCAAAAACAATATGGAAAAACAGAACGTGAGTATCGCAGACAACAATGTAAGATAGACCGGCAGCGGCATGATACGGTCCAGTGTATCCGAAGTGACTTTGCGGGAATCGGCAGCGACGGTATCCGCATCCGTATAATACAGATCATTTTCCTCCAGCAGATCGTATACGGCCTGCGTTTCACTTTCGGCGCAGTCGTTAAAAAGTATCATGAAGCTGAGTCCCTTAGGCGATATGCGGAATCCGCTGCCGCCGAGGAGCTCGCGCACCTCCCGCGAATCCTTAATGATCACTGTATCGCCGCAGGGTGCGATCAGATCGTAGGAGGTAAGTCCGGTAGCGGCCACGTCAAGATCGGGAATATAATACGGGCTTGCTATACTTCCGATAATGCGCACTGTGACCGTGCCGTCGCCGTAACCGAAACTCACGTCCCGCGCCTCACCCTTTGTTTCCGTAAAATCTCCCACGGCAATACCCTGAAGCAGGCCGTTTTCAGTGCCGCTTTCAGAATAAAAGGAATCGCACTCCAGGAGCTCATAGTCCCGCAGCATTTCCGCATTTGCAAGCAAGAGCTGTACCGTTCTTCCGTTATACGTCACATTTCCGCAAAATTCATATCTGTATATCTCTTTAACGGCGCTCATACCGTCGAGCGTATCGTAAAATGCTTCATCCGGGCCGTCCAGCGAAAAGCATGAAACGCACACCGCGTCATTTCCGTGCATCATGCCTTCAAACAGTCTGTCCGTGCGCGTATAATACCGGTATGTGCCCGCCAGATACGCCAGGAGCAGCTCCGCTATTGCAGTGATCATCAAAAGGAACGCCGCAGATATGATAATATTCTTATAAAACGATCTCAGTATCAAAAAATATTTTCTCATATGCCCTTCCTTTCTCCCTCTTATTTTCTCAGCGTCCCGAGCGCAGACCTCCGCACATAGGATATCACAAAAGGAACGGAGGCAAGGACAGATGTGAGTATTATGACAGCAGTTATTATAAAGTAGTCCCGCCACTCATAATCCACCGCCGTCAGGTAAAATCTTTCGAAAACGCTGCCGTAGAATATCTTATGTATCGCCGTCGCGAGCACGCTCGAAGCGAGCGCTATCAAAAAGCGCTCCGAGAACAGGTAAAATGCAATACTTCCTCTCCGGGCCCCCACAAGCTCCGAAACAGTGTCCGTTTTGCGGTTTAAGGATGTCATATACTGCATCAGAAACAGCAGCGCCGCAACAGAGAAAATATACAGAACGGCGACAGCCGCGATATCGGACGGAACCTGTTCGATATCTTCGGCGACACCGTATGCGGGTATCACATTTATCACTCCCGGGATCGCCGACAGCTTGTCCATGAAAGGCTGATGCTCTTCCATGGCAAGACGTTCGTTCAGTATCACGTCAATGCTGCCTACCGGCAGATCCAGCGCTTCAAAAAGCGTCGAAGGTATATAGTAGCCGCTGTTGAACGTTCCGACTCCTATGACATTGAATTCACCCGGGCCGCACGAAACAGTATCTCCGGGCTTCACGGATGAATTCCCGCCTCCCTGAAAATACGAAGCTATCACACAGCTTTCCCTGTTCTGTATCTCGGATTCTGTAAAGCTTATCCTCCCTTTCAATTTATCGCATTCCAGACCGGCGTCATCGTTTTTTGACGCCTGAAACAGTGTGACAGATCTGTCGTCTCTCCACAGGGACGAATAAACGATATCTTTTATGTCGTTTTCCCGCAAAACCTTCTCCAGCTCATCCGAAAGGGCATCATAATCGCCTTCATCGGTTATGACTCTGTACGTACAGTAATACGAAGTATTTACATGCTTAGTCCTCATGTAACTGACAGTACTGCCGTACATAAATATGATGAGCAGATCGAGCACGATGCTCCCGACCGCAAATATGCAGAAAATGGCCTTACTCGACTGATAATACTGCCTTATCCTTGATATCAGAAAAACAAGACATTTCACAAAAATATCCTCCCTTGTCACACAATTTAATTTTATTGAAAAAAATACATTTGTCAATATATTATTTTATGAATGCCCTCAGCCACAGAAAAGTAATTGCGATAATCCACAATATATAGTATATTATCTGTATGTCAGTAATGAGACTGTCGCCTGCGGCAGGCGATGCATACAGGTGGGTAAATGCAAAAAAGCGACAAAAACATCAGGAGCCAGATAACAAACATAATATTAAAGGCACTTCCTATAACAGGCGTAGTCATCACCGTGCTCATACTCATACTCATCGGCAAGCGCATAACTCTTGACGATATAATGCGCTTCAGGATGAACGACGTGTGGCTCGCATCTCTTTACCTTGTATGCGCGTATGCAGTAAAGAGTATCCTCATAGTGGTGCCTTTGAACCTGCTCATGATAGCCGGCGGCATGTTTTTCAACTCGCGCATGCTCTCTCTGTGCGTAAATACGGTAGGCGTCGCAGTGTGCCTCACACTCCCGTACCTGCTGGGCCGCCTCATAGGCGAAAAGACGGCCGGTAAATTCATACAAAAATACGACAAGCGCGGCCTGATAGCGCGTATAGGACGCATACAGTCCGAGAACAGCTTCTTCATCTCATATATAATGCGCGTCATAGGGTTCATTCCCTGCGATATACTGAGCATATACATGGGCGCGTGCCGCATATCGTTCGTAAAATATATAACGGGCGCCGTGCTCGGCTGCGTGCCTTCCATAATAACCGTCACGCTCGTAGGAGCGAGCATAACGGAGCCGGGATCTCCCATGTTCATCATTTCAGTGGCTATACATCTTCTTTTGTCTGTGATATCATCATTAATATACAGAAATTTCTTAAAGAAACGCGGAGGAAAACAGCATGGAACAGAACAGTCAGTCGAAGCTGTATAAGGATTATTTACCCGTCCGATGCGGCAATTCGGATGAAATATTCGAGATCACCGCGGATGATGAATACGTCCTTTCGATAACGGCCGTATCGGATAAGCTGAGCGGCATGCAGGACGCGGCGCCCAACCGCTGCACGGAGCTGTGCAAAGAACAGCTTAAAGAATATTTCACGGGTATGAGGCGCGTGTTCAATTTCCCGTACAGACTCACCGGAACGGACTTTCAGAACGCGATATGGAGTGAGATCGCAAAGGTCCCGTACGGTAAAACGATATCGTACAAGGAGCTTGCCGAGCGCGCCGGATGCACTTCGGGAGTGCGCGCTGCCGCAAACGCCGCCGGTGCGAACAGATTGCTGTTCTGCGTTCCGTGCCACCGCATAATAGGAAGCGACGGCTCCCTTACCGGTTTTTCCGCGGGAATCAAGCTCAAGGAATATCTTCTGAATCTTGAAAAGGAGCCCGCCGTATACACAAAATACAATTATTACGAAAAGCAGAAGGAGCGCGGTATAGACAGAAGCAACGTGATAACGGGCAGGTTCATATACGATACGGGCGACATACTTTTTGAAACTGAGCCGGACTCCGTTATAAAGGAGCATAAAACTTATGTATTCCCCGTTTCGTTCGATGTGGGCGGCTGCTCCGGATTCACCGTGAAATGCTTCAGCGAGGCCGAAGAGACGCCGCCGGATCCGGCGTATGCCACAGGCGCGTACACCGCTTTCGGTCAGGTAACGCACGGCCCGGGTCATGAATTCATTACCGTGACCATGTTCAACGTATCCAATTCGTTCGTATCGAGAGCGCCCGTGTCTCCCGGAGAGAACACCATAAATTTTGACATAAACGAAATGAACTTCACCCACGTTTCAAAAATATCCGTGGTGTCGGACGTGCCTCTCAGGAACATTCAGATATACGGGCTTAACGTGTATGACCAGTATTTCAGGTATAAAGGGCAGAGCAGATTTTACGGCGCGTCGGGCTGCACGCTTTCGGAAGAGGGACACACGCTCGTGTGTAAAATGAACGGCGCATTTGAAATAGAGAGCCCCGTTTTACCCGATTCGTCCCATTACGCCTGCAACATGCTCATGCCGCGCAGGAACACCGTATTTATGGTGTTAAAGAACATTTCGACGGCATCGAAGCTCAGGCTTTATTATACGACAACGCTCCACACAGAATACAGCGACGATAATTCGGTCGAGATAAGCATATCCCGCTCACCCGAATACAGGGCGTACTATTTTAACCTTTCGGCAACGCCGGGATGCGAGGGCAGACTGCTGAGGTTCAAGCTCGTTTCGTCGGGCATAGGAGAGATCGTGATACGCGAGTATTCATTTGAGGAGGAAAAACCCATTGTAAAACAGGCGGGTAAAATAACGTCGTGCACGGCCGCAAACGACATGATCACGGTAAAGGGCTGCATAGACCGCGAGCTCGCACAGGCAGGCGGTACCGTATCTATATACGAGACGGACATGCGTGACGAGAGCATTTCACCGGACAGGAAGACTCTCCTTACGTCAGCCCCCGTGAAACGCCTTTGCACGGAGGGAGATACCGAGTTCGAGATATCCGGCATACCCCTTAAAGGGAGTAAGATAACGAGGCTTTCTTCGCAGTTTGCGGCATATCTCACGCAGGACGGGGAGACGCTTCCCATAGGCGACAGATTTTACATTGAAAACTACATGGATTTTGAGAACAACCCGTATGCCTTCACGCTTCCGGGCACGCGCGTGAGCGTTACGGACGCGCCTTTTAACGCAAAGGGCGACGCGTGCACCGATGACACGGATCCTATACAGGCCGCTATCGATTACGTCTGGAAGCAGGGCGGAGGCACCGTAGTCGTGCCGGGCCCGCTGCCGGAGGACCGCGTACAGAAATTTTACGGGAGACGCTACCGCGTCACAAATATCCTCATGAGGAGCCGCGTGGAGCTTCATTTTGAAAACGACACCGTGCTGTGGCAGTCCCCCGTGTACCGCGATTATAAGTATGTGCCCACATACGGCCACGACAAGGCGGTGCCTAACGTGTGCTGGACCCACTGCCTGCATGTGGCGAACCTGCCTACAGTGCAGTGTACGTCATGCGAATATGTCAAGATAACCGGTTTCGGTAAGATACGTTCTGTAGATACGGGTGCGGAAGAGGGCGTCGACATAGGCTCGTATTCTACGGGATGCCCCGACAGGATACATCAGATACCGATAGGATTTTACGAGTGCAGTCACCTTGAATTCCGCGATTTTGAGATAGTGAGATCGAACAACTATCATTTCGGGCTTTACGGATGCGCGTATGTGTTCGCGGCGAACATCAAGATGCACGAGGTGCGCTGCGTGAGCGGAGACGGATTCGGCCTTTCTAAGGGATCGCACCACGTGATACTGAGCAGGAATTTCTTCCAGTCCAACGATGACGGCGTTGTACTGAGCGCCGGATATTTTGATCCGAGAGGCCTCGTATGGTGGAAGTCGAGTCCGGGTAAAAGAGGCGGCACAAGGCATGTGCGCATTGCCCATTCTTACATAAATTCCGGCGGCGGCAAGGCGCTTGCGTTCATTACGTGGGGCACCAACGACCCCGATTACGAGATGCAGGAGATATCGGATATAACGGCTTTCGACAATTATCTTATATGCGTAAATCCCGTGGGCGCATGGTACGACAACCCGTATAACGGAAAACAGCCGTTTGACAACAGTGAGCTTGACGATTATTCTCCGGTCAAATCGGTACGCATTCTCGAAAACCGCTATGAGGGAAGCTGCACGTTCGGCCCCATACTCGCCACCGATGTCATCACCGACTGCGGGATCTATTCTGCGGACGATTTTCAGAATGGCGATTTCTGCATAAGCAGGCAGCCCAATCTGTCCAACTGGTCATATAAGAGGAATAAGAACAGGGATTCGGTGGCCGTTCATATGACAGACGGACGTCCCTGCGGCGTTCTCGGACATTTTACGGAAGGGGACGTGAGCCTTTATCAGGGGCTTCATCTTAAAGCCGGAGAACATGAGGGTATCTTTGAATTAAGGACGGGCGCTACGGGCGTATGGATCTTTGTGCAGGATATAAGGACGGGCGATATGATCGCGCAAAAGCATGTGTTATGCGAGAATGAATTTGCGGAAGAGGATATCGGATTCACTCTTACCGAGGACGCGGACATTTATATAGGACTGCGCCACCCGGCGGATATGACTTCGGAGAGTGAAACGACCGAGCTGAGACGCGCGTCCATGCGACGCGCATGAATGTGCGTGCGCATAAATGTCAGCGGAATGTCCGCGCCACAAGTCCCGCGAGGTAGCCTATGAACGCATTGAGCATGTAGAAAAACAGCCAAAGTATCGCCCAGAATGAACATTCCACGAATATCAGGTGAGCGATCAGGAAAACGGCGGCGCTGCACAATGCGTTTATGAGCAGGTCGCGGTTGATAAGGAACGACAGGAACGCTCCCGCGAATGCGGATACGGGCAGAAACAGGAAATTAGTGTATATCACTCTCGAATCTGCCGATGAAATAAGTATAAAAGACAGCGCTATCATCACGGCGGTAACCGCCGTATTGATGATGAGCGCTGTCACTGCAGTTTTTCTTTTGTCGTGCTTTACAGCACTTTTTTTATCAGAACGATCCTGTGCGTCACCGCGCAGTCCAGAATTGCCGCCTTTATGCTGCTGTCCGTTTCTTCCGTTGCTTCCGTATATATGACTCATCAGACCGTTCCTTACCTGTTATCAGAATGTAAATGCTTCGCTTTCGTCCTCGTCGTCGGCTTCGGAGAAAACATCTACATCGCAAGGCGCTATCACATATATGAGCTCGGAAACACGCTGTATATTACAGTCAAGTGCAAAGCAGCATCCGGACACGAAATCAAAGATACGGCGTCTGTCGGCTACGTTGCGCACGAATTCAAGATTAAGGACTACTGTCATGTGGGCTCTTAAATGAGAACATACGCCCTGACAATCGTCAAATTCCATCGGTTTGGAAAGAACTACTCTCAGATTGGACGTTGCTCCCATGCTGAGGATCCTGCTCCTGTCGGAAGTATTTGCTGAATTTCCGCTGTACGAATTCGATCTGCTCTCTGTTCTGTTCGTACGTCCGGCTGCGGCCTGACTGCCCGAAGCTTTTGCGGAATACTGCGGAGCAGACGCACTCATGCTGTCGCGACTGTCCTCTGTGTCATATTCATTGTCGGCTTCTTCGTTTGAATCCCGGTCGAAATAACCGTCGTAATCATCATCGGCGTCGTAGTCATCGTAAGCCACGGACTCATTGCCGCCAAAACCTAAAAGATCCTTGAAACGTCTCTTAAAATCAGCCATTATTAAGTTCCTCCTCATCATTTGCATCTTAAAAATCTTTTGTAAAAATCGTTCCGATACGCCCTATGAGCGCATCAATGAAATATGCCCGTACCGACGCGAATCATATTTGATCCTTCTTCAATAGCATAAGTAAAATCATGTGTCATTCCCATCGATATGTAAGACATGGATACATTATGCGCTTTTTGGGTGCCCATGTCAATATACTTTTTATAAAGTTGTGAAAAAATTTTACGGAGCTCATACTCGCCGGCTTCCGCGGGAGCCATTGTCATGAGTCCCATAAGACGCACGTTTGAAAGAGATGCGAAATGCTCCGCGAGCCTGTCTATCTCATCCGGAGACACTCCGTGCTTGCTCTCCTCTCCCGATACGTTCACCTGCATGAGACAGTCTGTCACTATACCGCATTTTGCGGAGCACCTGTCTATTTCATCCGCAAGATGAGCGCTGTCCACGGAATGTATGAGCGACACTTTGCCCACTGCGTGTTTCACTTTGTTGGTCTGGAGAGTGCCTATGAGGTGCCAGTCTATGTCCGGCACGGAATATTCCTTCATGCCCTGAAGCTTATCGTTAAGGCACTGAACTCTGTTCTCCGCAAATACTCTGAGGCCGTTTCCGTACGCCTCGGCCACCTCGGGGCAGCCCACCGTCTTACTTACGGCCACAAGCGTTATGTCCTCGCGCCTGCGCCCGCTCCTGATCGCGGCTTCCGTTATCTTTTCTTCCAATACTTCTATGTTTTCCTTTATATTCATTTTAATTACTCAGTATTTCTCCTTCCCGTACCGTTTCGTAGTTTACTACGTACAGATCATTTATCCTGACTGTGGATATTTCACCCGTGTCTCCGCTGTCAAAGCTGCTCGTGTTGCTTATTATCGCATATTCGCTGTCCTCGGCCAGCACATTTACAAAAACATAGGACACATAATTCGACCTGTCGATCGTTATGCGGGCCGTGAGTCCTGCGGAATCCCAGTCCGCAAGGGCCCGTTTGGGCACTTTGATACCTTCTATATAGTCCATTACGATATCCGAGCGCATCGTTCTGTTTGATATCGCGCCCGAAATGCCTGACGAGGACTTCATGAGCACATATTGTCTGTCTCCGTATCTGAGTATTTCCTCTACCGTCGCATCGGCCGTAAATTCGCGGTTTGCGCCTTTGACGGTTATTTTTTTGCCCGCCGTCAGTCCGCCCGCGTCCGTGTCCGTTATATCCGCCGTCATGTAATACGTGACGTCCGCCGTTATTCGCGCTACTGCGTCGTTTACATTCACATTTGTATTAAGTGTGCAGCGCATCTGCGTATTTTCATACGTAAGAGCCGTCTCGGAAAGCATATTGCCCGTTTCTCCCTTTTTGTCGAGATATCCTGAAATGGCGTGCGCCTTGTCTGTCGCGTTCTGAGCCTGCGTATCCACGTAAAATGACACCACGCCCGCATGCTCCGCTTTGATCTCGTACATTGAGCTCGCAAGCTTTGCGAGCACTGACTCGCGCTCCGCTTTGAGTCCGTTTATGTATTCATCCGGGCTTTCCGAATTTACTATTATGTCGTTCTTAGTATCGAACATGCGGTCCAACTCATTCATGGCTTCGGAATATTCGCGCATGCCCGATGTCACCGCAGACATATGCGACAGCTTGAGTACCAGATCGTTTATATTTTTGTTCAGCTCCGCAAGCTCTGTATTGTGAGACAATCCTACATATGACGAGGCGCTCTGCGCGGCGGATATCTTGCTGTCTATATTTCTGAGCTTCTTAAGATCTTCCTCATAGCCGGATTCTACTATATAGCCTATTACGTTTCCCGCCGCTACGCGGTCGCCCTCGTTCACGGCAGATATGAGCTTTCCGGAGAAGCCGGCATATACGACATTTTCTTCACGTATGAAATTAACGTCCCTGCTGAATGAGTTTTCTATGGTGCCCGTCGATACGAATGCCGTGCGCGGCGTATTCTCGTCCACTTTTTTATCGTGAAGCACAAGCGCTATTATGCACGCCGCCAATATTATGAATATCGCGACTTTGCCGAAAGCAAGAAGAGCTTTCTTACGGCCTGCGCTCCTTGCGCGTATTCTCTGTTCGTGCGGCGGATCTTGTTTTTGTTTCTGTTCTTGTTTTGGTTTTTCGGAGGCCGGAGCTGCGTTTTTTTTTGCCGCAGCCGCCTTATCTGATCTGTTCGATCCGTATTTAGCCGCGGATCGGGCCGTGGCCGCAGCCCGTGTCGGGGCAGTCTTATCGGCGGCAGCTTTTTTTTTCTGCGCCGGCTTTGCAGCCGTTTGGGGCGCCTTACGCTTGCTCTCGGAAACAGGCGGCGCCGGAGCCGTATGGGACGGCACGGCGGGAGGCTTCGGAATATCTATCCTGTACCCATAGCTGTCATACCGCTCATCGGCAGAGCCGTTGAGCCTGACAAGAGGTCTCGGTTTTTTGACTTTTCCCGCATCCGGGCTTTTTCTTTTGCTATTATCCGCCATTACAGCATGCAATCCTCCGTAAGCGTAAACTT
Organism: uncultured Clostridia bacterium; assembly: GCA_947625435.1. Taxonomy (GTDB): domain Bacteria; phylum Bacillota; class Clostridia; order UBA1212; family UBA1255; genus Egerieisoma. The sequence continues at coordinate 12,914 of CANQOI010000024.1, forward strand.
ATTGCATATATTTTATCGTCATGCGGGGATTATTGCAACTTTTATTTTACCGGCCTTAAATCGCCGTAAAATGAATCGTATATCTGCATGATCTCTTCTTTTTCGGCGAGTTTTTCGGAAAATGCGCCGGCGCTCCCCGCGGAGAGACCCATCCTGAATGCATGAGCGTAATCGTGCTTTTCATGCCAGCCCGCGATAAAACCGGCAACCATGGAGTCCCCCGCGCCGACAGAATTCACGACCTTGCCCGCAGGAGCTTCGCTCATAAAAATCTCCCCTGTTTCGGCCGCGAGCACGGCGCCCTGACCTGCCATGGACACGAGCACGTTCCTTGCGCCCATATCCCGCATCTTTTCCGCATACGGCACCGCTTCGCCGCGCGTTTTAAGCGTGACGCCGAATATCTCACCCAGCTCGCAGTTGTTGGGTTTTACGAGGAAAGGCCCGTGGGGCAGCGCATTCACGAGCAGATCCTTTGCGGCATCCACAACGGTCATGATACCCTTTCCCGAAAGCATACTCATTATGTCGCCGTAAAGCGAATCCGGGAGCGACGCGGGAATGCTGCCGGCAAGTACCAGCGTGTCGCCCTTTTCCAACTTACTCAGCTTTTGCATGAGCCGCGCCGCAGCCTCACCGTCAATGTAAGGGCCGGCGGCATTTATCTCCGTTTCCGTGTCCGACCTTATCTTAACATTGATCCTCGAAAGTCCTTCCGAAAGCTCGATAAAATCGCATATGCCTCCCGAAGCCTCAAAGCTCCTCTTTATCTCTCTTCCCGTGAAACCCGCAATGAAGCCGAACGCCGTATTTTCAATACCCAGATTGCTCAGCACCGTCGAAACGTTAAGTCCCTTTCCGCCCGGCAGCAGCCGCTCGGAGCAGGATCTGTTCGTGATACCCAATCTGAGATCCTCCACTCCGATAACGTAATCGATCGCCGGATTAAAAGTAACAGTATATATCACAGTCCGTTCCCCCCTCTCGGTAAAATGCGCGTCAATATCCGGACGCCAGCTGCTTCACATAAGAATACCACTCTTCAAAAGCCTTATCCGTATCGATACTGCATACAGCTTCCTCATATGAAACGCCGTCTGCGGTCATTTTCAAAACAGCCTCCCTGCCCTCGCGCGCCGCGTCAATAAGAGAAGACGTAAGCTCTGTGCAGAACGACTCATATCCTTCGAATGCGGTAGGGGCATATGTGCTTCCCTGTACGGCCTGATCCACGGACACGCTCACCATGGTATATCCGGTGTAATCCGAGAGCATGAGCCGCCTCATATAATCTCCGGCTCCGTCTGTTGAATATATCCCTTTATACGCCGCTATTTCCGTTCCGGCCGCTCCGAGCTCGACGGAATACTCGTTGGAGGACAGCCAGTGCAGAAAAGTATATGCCTCTTTATTTGCTCTATCCCCCCGGTCAAACACTATGGCGCCTTTACCGCTGTGAGGCGCAATGACACGCGACTCATTCACACTCGGATAAGGAAGCACGTTGAGTTGGAACGTGCTTATCCCTCCCTTATAATTTTCAAACTGCCGCGGGTAAGAGGCGCTGCCCTCGGGCTTGCCTATATACGCTATGATGTCACCCTTTTCAAGAGAACCCATTATGTCGTCCGTCTGTAAAATATATCCCGAGATCACTCCGTTATAGTAAAAATCCCAAATATACCGCAGTGTTTCCTTATTCGTATTTATCTTTATCTCTTTGTTGCCCGCCTGTATTATGGCCGGAAGCCTCTGCGCGGAATATGTGAAGATATAATCCTGTACGGACTCTATCGCGAGCATCGCCCTGCCGCCCGACCACGCATAGTACTGTCCGGAAATATCGGCTATGCCTTCCCACGTTCTCCATTCATCGGCATCGGCATTGCAGTCGAGCGAAAAATATCGCCATCCCGCATCGTTTATGAGCGTCAGTGCTGTGATCTTGGTTAGCGGGAAAATATACGTATCATCGGTACCCATGAGCTTTCCCTCATTCATAAAGCCTTTAAAATATCCGGAAAGCTCGTCATACGTCAGATATCTCTCTGCCGGAACGATAAGATCCCTTGCCATTGCTTTATATGCGACCTCATCGTCTACGACGGATACGGACGGATAATCGTATGTGTCGCCGCTCTGAAAGCTGTCGTTTAAAATGTCCGTGATCTCTTCATCCGTTTTATATTCAAGCGTAACATGCGTATTGCGGTGCCTGCCCTCCGTCGTATTATAAGTTTCCGCCAGCATTCCGAGTATCGCCGCCTGATCGTCTCTGTAGCTGTGCCAGAACACGATCTCGGTGGGCGCCTCTTTCGCATCTTTGCGGCACCCGGGCAAAAAAGCGCACATCACAGCGGCGAAGCATAAAAGCATCCCCGCAATACGTGTCTTGATAAAAAGCGTCTTACTGTCTGCGTATTTATTCAACGAAATCTATCCCTTAAAACAGTATCGTATGTGCTCAACCATTTATCAGGGTAGTTTAAATAATATTTTTGGCGTATACTTTTATAGAAAATAAATAACATGGCCGAATCTATTAATTTTATGTTAATCAGCGATCCGGCCATGTATTCGGCACATTTTCAGACAACATATCCGAGATCGGTGCTCTCTACCGTAAAACGAAGCGCCGTGCGCGCGTACCCGTTTATGTAGACATCGGAAAAAGTGGGAATGCACACTATATCCTTTCCGGACACGGTCAGATATCCTCTTGCTATCGCGATTGCCTTCATTGTCTGATTTACGGCTCCCGCTCCTATTGCCTGAAGCTCCGCGCAGCCGTTTTCGCGTACGACGGACGCCAGTGCGGACGCAACGTAAGTCGGGTTCGATCTTGATGAAACTCTTAATGCATTCATTTAGTAATACCTCCGATAAAATTGCTTTTACGTGAGATATTTTATATTGTTAAAATGCAAAAATCTATTATTTCCCAAGATGGAAAACACTGGAAAACGCAAAAAGCGTGTAAATATACACGCTTTTTTGATCTGAAATAATGTTATCGCCGATGCCCGCACGCGCTGTTATTTCCCGAAAACGGCGATAATCACAGTCTTATGCGAACAATATTCTCGGCTCTGCCGGTCTGTGTGTCTGCGGTTATGAGCACCGCGTTCAGCGATCCCGCCCCGTCCGCAGGGCTGAATCTCTCCGGCACGCAGCGCACGAATTTATTTATCACCGCGCCCTTATCCATGCCTATAACGCTGTCCTCGGGACCCGTCATGCCCACATCCGTTATAAATGCGGTACCTCCCGGTAATATCTTCTCGTCGGCGGTCTGCACATGCGTATGCGTGCCCACTACCGCCGTTACGAGTCCGTCGAGGTAAAATGCCATCGCCGCTTTCTCCGCGCTGGCTTCGGCGTGAAAATCCACTATTATGACCGATGTGCGCTCTCTGAGACGCGAAACGGCCTCATATGCCGCTTCAAACGGGTTATCGCACGGATCCATATAGACGCGTCCCTGCACATTCACGACGCCTACCGGGTATTGGCCGCATTCAAGTAAGATATCTCCCCTGCCGGGAAGGGAGGAGGCAAAATTTGCCGGGCGCACTATGCGGTAATCGTCTATATACCGATATATCTCATTGTTGTTCCACGTGTGATTGCCCATTGTGATACAGTCGGCTCCGGCAAGATATATCTCGTCGGCGGATCTCATGGACAGGCCTCTGCCGTGCGAAGCGTTTTCACCGTTCACGATACATATGTCCACTCCGTACGCGCACTTTATCTCCGGAAGCATCTTGGCTAAAACAGCCCTTCCGCTGCTTCCGAAGACATCACCTACAAACAAAATGTTCAAGCTGCTCAATTACAGACCTACTTTGCATAATCAACGGTACGCGTCTCACGTATCATCGTTACCTTTATCTGACCGGGATATTCCATCTCATCCTCTATCTTCTTAACGATCTCGCGTGCTTTGAGTACCATTTCGTCATCAGATATGTTCTCGGGCTTGACCATGATCCTTACCTCACGGCCGGCCTGTATGGCATACGTCTTCTCCACGCCTTCAAATGAGTTGGCGATCTCCTCAAGCTTCTCAAGTCTTTTGATGTACGATTCAAGTGTTTCTCTTCTGGCTCCGGGACGTGCCGCCGATATCGAATCCGCTGCCTGTACGAGCACCGCTATTATAGATTCGGGCTCCACATCTCCGTGATGCGCCATTATCGCATTGATCACCGCAGGCGATTCCTTGTACTTTCTGGCAATGTCGGCGCCTATCTCTATATGAGAGCCCTCCATCTCGAAATCGACAGCCTTACCTATGTCGTGTATAAGACCCGCTCTCTTTGCAAGAGCAACGTCAACTCCGAGCTCCGACGCCATTATTCCCGCCAGTCTCGAAACCTCTATGGAATGTATAAGGACGCTCTGTCCGTAACTTGTTCTGTATTTAAGTCTTCCGAGCAGACGCACGATCTCGGGATGCAGCCCGTACACGCCTGTCTCGTATGTCGCATTCTCGCCCTCCTGCTTGATAACATGCTCGACTTCTTTTTTGGCTTTCTCAACCATTTCTTCTATTCTCGCAGGATGTATCCTTCCGTCGATTATGAGCTTCTCGAGCGCAATCCTCGCGACCTCGCGTCTTATGGGATCATAACCTGAAAGTATCACGGATTCGGGCGTATCATCTATTATGAGGTCAATTCCCGTAAGTGTTTCCAGTGTACGTATATTGCGACCCTCGCGTCCTATTATCCTGCCCTTCATATCGTCATTGGGAAGAGCAACCACCGATATCGTAGCTTCCGAAACATAATCGGCGGCACATTTCTGTATTGCCGAGGCGATTATCTCCCGTGCTTTGTCTCTTGCCTCATCACGGAGCTTAGTCTCATATTCCTTTATGAGCATTACGTTCTCGTGCTGCAGGTCATTTTCTATGTTCGCAAGGAGCTGCGTCTTTGCCTCTTCTTTTGTCATGGCGGCTATTCTTTCGAGCTCCGCGGTCTGCTTCTCGAGTGTCTCTCTCACAGTTTCCTCACATCTGACGACTTCGGCCATCCTGGCATCCATCTGATGTTCCTTCTGTTCAAGAAGCTCCTGCTTCTTGTCGAGACTGTCCTCTTTCTGAATCAATCTTCTTTCATTGCGCTGTATCTCATTGCGCCTGTCCTTAATTTCACGCTCCAGTTCAATTCTGCTCTTGTGTATCTCTTCTTTAGCCTGAAGCAGGCATTCACGTTTCTTGCCTTCGCCTTCCTTAACGGCTTCGCTAACGATCCTCTTGCCTTCAGCCTCCGCACTTCCGAATATTGCTTCTGCCTCTGTTTTTCTTGTATCATAACCCTTCTTGAAGGATCTCCTGCCTGAAAAATACCAGCAGAGGCCACAACCAACTGCAGCCAATAAAATTAAGGGGATCATAATCAAAAATAATTGTCCGAAAGTAATTATAATGAACACTTCCCCTCATATAATGAATTTAGTTATCAAAGTACGACATTTATAATATAAATCAAATGCGTAAACTCCAAATACAGGGTACATTATACAATGCAGCGCCACTACGGTCAAGTTTTTTTTGCCCACAGGCCGGGATCACGCGTTTTCGAGCTCCTCAGGCATAGATGTGATGAGCACGTGCCTCGGGTTATTACCGTCGCGCGCGCTTATATAGCCCTTCTCCTCCATCTGGTCTATGATCCTCGAAGCGCGGCTGTAGCCGAGCCCCAGCTTTCTCTGAAGATAAGAAGCGGATATCTGTTTCAGCTCGATCGCAATGCGCACGGCGTCCGCGAAAAGCTCATCGACACTGTCGTCCGCGTCAAAGCCTCCCTGAGATGCTCCGCCGCGTTTACCCTTTTCGGGCAGTCTGGCATTTTCGATCTCCTCATGAACCTGACGGTCATACGCCGCGCCGCCGTATGTCGTCTGAAGATATTTTACCACGTTCTCTATTTCTTCATCGGATATGAACCCGCCCTGCACGCGCATTGATTTCATGCTGCCGACGGGATAGAAGAGCATGTCCCCGCGCCCCAACAGTTTTTCGGCTCCGGCGTAATCGAGTATCGTCCTTGAATCGACATTAGACGCCACCTTAAATGCGACGCGCGACGGTATATTCGATTTGATGAGCCCCGTTATGACGTCCACGGACGGGCGCTGAGTGGCTACAACGAGATGTATTCCCGCGGCCCTTGCCTTCTGCGCTATGCGGTTTATGGCCTCCTCCACGGAATCGCGGGCCACCATCATAAGATCCGCAAGCTCGTCTATCACGACGAGGATGCGCGGCATTTTATCCAGGCCTGATTCATATGCGTAATTATTGTACGAATTTATATCGCGTATGCCGTAATTTGCAAACACCTTGTACCTGTTCTCCATTTCCTGTACTGCCCACGAAAGCGCCGCGGCGGCCTTTTTGGGTTCCGTGACCACGGGTATAAGGAGATGGGGGATGCCGTTGTATACGCCGAGCTCGACTACCTTGGGGTCTATCATTATCATGCGCACGTCGTCCGGCGAAGCCTTGTAGAGTATGCTCGTTATCATGCAGTTTATACAAACACTCTTACCCGAGCCCGTAGCTCCGGCTATGAGCAGGTGCGGCATCTTGGCGATGTCGGCTATTATGGGTTCTCCCGATATGTCCTCACCGAGGCAGAATGCAAGGCAGGATCTGTTGTTCATGAAAGCGTCCGTTTCAACGATATCGCGAAGATACACGGTCTGCCTGTCTTCATTCGGTATCTCGATCCCTATGGCCGCCTTGCCCGGTATCGGGGCTTCTATCCTTATCCCCGGCGCCGCCAGATTGAGCGCTATATCGTCGGAAAGGCTCTTTATCCTGCTTACCTTGACGCCCGTATGAGGCTGAAGCTCATATCTCGTTACGGCAGACCCTCTTGAAATGTGTATGACTTTTGCCTCTATGCCGAAGCTTCTGAGCACGTCTTCAAGCTTGCGCGCGATCTTGGCAGCCTGTTTTTTATACTCATCGTGCATATCGTCCTGTTCCGTATTGCATTCGAGCAGCGTAAAAGGAGGCGCGCTGTATTCGGTGCCGAACTTACTCGTCGTAACTTTAAAAGGCGCTCCGTCCTGCGCTTTTTCTTCGTTCCCGCTGTCGTCGTACGCGCCGCCGTCCGCGGTCTCATTTTCGCCGCCGTCCGGAATATGTGTGCTGACAGGCCGTACCGGCGGGGCATCCGCGGGGTCGGCGGCGGCTCCGGAGGTACGTCTTTTTTTATTTGCGGACGTTTCAAATTCAAAATCCATATCCATGTAGGGGCCGTCCTCCCCCTCCATGTCGGCAAAGCTCATGTCTATCTCCGATTCGGTGTCCTTCCCCGTATCGTCGTCGAATCCGGAGCGGCGGAGCTTCTCCTGTTCACCGCGGGGCCCGCTCTTTTTTCCTTCGCTGTGAGAGTCGTTAAAACGTTTGCGCACGCCTTTAAACCAGTTTCCGGCCGTACGGACCCTACCCGCAGACCTTTTAACGAAATTTATAAATGAAAACGAGAACAGTACTATGGCGTCAATGAGTATGAGAGGTATGAGTATCACGAGAGCGCCCGCCTTTTCGAAAAATCTCTGTAAAAGGCAGCTGAGTCCGCCGCCTATTATGCCGCCGAGATGAGACGACCACAGCGCCGAAACGGTGGCCGTGAATGAAAGTGCCTCGTAATCCTCCCTGTAGTCGGTGGCGACCGTATTTATAAGAGCGGACAGGAACAGAACGAAGGCCGCGTACAGCAGTATCGTCTTTATATCAAAAATGAGCTTCTCAGTACCCCTCAGCAGGGTCCAGGCAACTACGAATACAGTTATGATTATTATGACAGTTGAAGCCGTACCGAAGAAACCGAGCAGTATGTTCACCAAGAAATCCCCGACGATCCCGGCCTTGCCTATGAAAGCCACGAACATGAATATGCCCGCGGCTATGAGCACTATCGCCGCGATCTCTTTTCTCTTGCTGTCGTCCTTGACTCTTACGCCCGTTTTATTTGTCTTGTCATTTTTTGACGCGGCATTTCTGCTCTTGCCGCTGCCGTTTATCTTTCGTTGACCGTTACTCAATTCACGTTATCCTCCTATACAGCTGTTACGGGCATTATACTACACTTCAAAAAGCCGCGCAAGAATCGCGCACTGCGCCCGCGCACCGCAGAGCGCCGGCGTCACAGGGGTATCCTCCCGGGGTAAAGTCTTTTTATGTAATTTATATAATCCTCATATTCCGACATATGCCCGAGCACGTATCCGGCGGCCTGCGTGCTCATCGCGAGTATATCCGCGTCCTCGTACAGGTTGGCTATCTTGAGAGGCGGCAGCCCGTGCTGCTCGACGCCGAAGAAATCGCCGGGGCCGCGCAGCTCAAGATCCTTCTCGGAGAGCGTAAAGCCGTCAGACACGCTCTCCATTATCTTCATCCTCTCCGTGATCTTTCCGGAAAAAAGCACGCAGTACGATCTGTATGGTCCTCTGCCCACTCTGCCTCTTAACTGATGCAGCTGCGCGAGCCCGAACCTCTCCGCGTTCTCTATGACCATCAGAGACGCATTCGGCACGTCTACTCCCACCTCCACTACGGTAGTGGCAAAAAGTATCTTGATACGGTTTTCCTTAAAGTCCCTCATGACGGCGTCCTTTTCACCGGACGACATTTTACCGTGTATGAGGCCGCAGGGCACTCCCCGGAAAACGGTCTTTGAAAGCTCCGCGAAGCTCTCCTCCGCCGATCTCAATGAAGGGTCGTCGCCGCTCTCTATGAGCGGATATACCATGTACACCTGTCTTCCCTCCGAAGTAAGACGGAGTATCATGTCGTATATGCGTTCGTGCATGGAATCTTCAAGCGCGTACGTTCTGACGGGCTGCCTGCCGCGGGGGAGCGTTTTAAGTACCGATATGTCCATGTCGCCGTAAAGTATGAGAGCCAGCGTTCTGGGTATGGGCGTCGCCGTCATTACGAGCACATCGGGTGTGTTCCCCTGTTCCGCGAGCATGGCGCGCTGTTTTACGCCGAAGCGGTGCTGTTCGTCTGTCACGGCGAGGCCGAGTTTTTTATATCTGACCGACGGCTGTATGAGGGCGTGCGTCCCTATTATGCACTGCGCCTCTCCGCTCTCGGCAAGTGAAAGAGCCTCGCGTTTTTCCTTCGCTCCGAGGGATCCCGTGATCAGTATCACGCGCACGCCGCAGGGAGCGAGCATATTCCTTATATTCTCGTAGTGCTGTTCGGCGAGTATTTCGGTGGGCGCCATATAGACCGCCTGACAGCCGCATTTTACGGCCTTGAGCATGGCGAGCACGGCGAGCACCGTTTTACCCGAGCCCACATCGCCCAGCACGAGCCTGTTCATGGCGGCGGGGGACTCCATGTTTGCGGATATCTCGCTCCACACACTCTTCTGTCCCTCCGAAAGCTCAAACGGGAGCGTTCTTATGAGCTCATCCGCGGCTCTCCTCCCTTCCGGGCTGTCAAACCTGATGCCGCCGCATGAATTTTCCGACGCTCTCTTGGCGAGCAGCAGCATGAGCTGCATGGTGAAGAGCTCTTCAAATTTAAAACGTCTCCTGCTGATACCGGCGGCTGCGGCCGATTCGGGAAAATGTACGTTCCTCACTGCGTACGCCCTCCCCGGAAGCCCGTATTTCCGTAAAATGCTTTTGGGCACCGTTTCATACGACGGCGGCGCGGCGCGGAGAGCTTCTGCGGCTATCCTGCGCATCATATTCTGCGTGAGTCCCTTTGTCAGAGGATATACCGGCTGTACCGAGAAGAAGTCCGCGTCCCATTTTCCGTCATAATGTGATATCGCGGGGTTTATTATGTGCTTCCCGTAGCCGTCCTCCGTTATCTTACCGTAAAATGCGTACAGCTCTCCCGTGCGGAGAGGCTGCGCCTGATATCTTCCCGTGAAAATGCTCACGCTCATGCTGCCCGTTTCGTCGTATATGTTCACGTTCGTTACGGTCACTCCCGCGTTTATGCGTTTTGATGCCGATGATCTCACATATGCGCACACAGATGCCTGTTCTCCCGCGCGGAGCTCGCATATTTTACGCACGGCGCTCCTGTCCTCGTATGAAACGGGATAAAGCGTGTATATGTCTTCCACATTGATCACGCCGAGCTTTGCGAGCTGCCCGGCTCTCGCGTTCTTGACACCTTTTAATATTGTTACCGGAGCCGGCAAATCGATCACTTCCCCCATAAATACGTCACGGCGCGCTTTTCTGATATTATAACGGTTTGCGGCGGCGTTGACAAATATTTTACCCGGACTTATACTGAAACGGGAAGAGGTGCTGCAATGGTAAGGGTTATTTCCGGCACGGCCGGCGGTCTTAAGCTTCAGACTCCGGACGAGGATATCACAAGGCCTACGCTTGACAGAGTAAAGGAAGCTATGTTCAGCATTGTGCAGAACGATATATACGGTTCGAGCGTTCTCGATCTGTTCGCGGGGAGCGGCGCTCTCGGTATAGAGGCGCTCAGCAGAGGGGCGGACAGGTGCGTTTTCAATGACAGGAGCAGGAAATGCGCCGACATCATAAGGGGCAATCTCGCTCACACGCGGCTTGACAGTCGCGCGGAGATCCTCGTTTCGGATCATACCGAGGCGCTGTCTGTATGCAGGTCGCGTGAAATGTCTTTCGGGCTCGTGCTGCTGGATCCCCCGTACGGCAAGGGCTTTGAGACGGATGCACTTATGCTCATAAGCCGTTTCGGCCTCGCGCTGCCCCGCTGCGTGGCGGCGGTGGAGCACAGCGCTCTTGACACTCTCCCGGACACGGTCGGCACTTTCGGCCGCGTTAAAACGAAGAAATACGGTACCGTATGTGTTTCCGTATATGAAAATGAGGTGTGATTTTATGGAAAATTCTATCAAGATCGCGGTATATCCCGGAAGCTTTGATCCGCTCACGAACGGTCATCTGGATATCATAAGGAGGGCGTCCGCGCTTTTCGATTATCTCATTGTGGGCGTCCTGAACAACAGCGCGAAGAACCCGCTTTTTACCAAGGAAGAGCGTGTTTCCATGATAAAGAAGTGTACGGACGATATAAAGAATATCGATGTTAAAATGTTCAACGGTCTTCTTGTGGATTTTGTCAAGGAAAACAATGCTTCCGCCATTGTGAAGGGGCTGCGCGCCGTTTCGGACTATGAATATGAGCTTCAGATGGCGGCTCTCAACAAGCACATTGACAGGAATGTGGAGACCGTTTTCTTTATGGCGGACATTCAGCACTCGTTCCTGAGCTCGAGCATTGTAAAGGAGCTCGCGCGCAATCACGGCAACATACGCGGGCTCGTTCCCGATAAAATAATTGATGACATTATGGAGAAAATGTATTAAAATATGCCGTAAGTACATAATCACGATATGAAGGAGAAAGGGCATTATGGATCTTCACTGTATTGAGATGTTGGAGGAACTGGAAAAACTTATATCCGGCGGAAAGAAGTCTCTCATGAGCGGCCGTGTTTCCGTTGATAAGGACGAGCTTCTTACCGTTATCGATGAGCTTAAAGGCATACTGCCCGACGAGCTCCTTCAGGCGGATAATTTTTACAAAGAGAGCCGCGACATACGCGAGAATGCAGAAAGGGACGCCGATGAGATCATCGATCAGGCCAATCGGGAGGCAAACGATATAATCGACAAGGCTCAGAGCGATGCCGAGGCAATAATCGCCGATGCCAACAATGAGGCCGATGCGATCATACGTGATGCGAATGAGCAGCAGGCGAGTCTTGTGGCCGAGCACCGCATTACTCAGCTTGCCACGGACCGCGGCAATGAGATAGTAAATCAGGCAAATGAAAGGGCGGCGGAGATCAGGCGCGCCACTAAGTCATACCTTAATGACAAGCTCGATTTCGTGGCCGACGCTCTGATCAAGACGTACGACGAGATACAGAAAAACAAGGGCACACTGTGATCACCTGACCGAAAAGTCCTTTGAAAAATTTACAGCAATGCGCTAAAACTCCCTTGGAAAATTTTCAACCGTGATGTACAATGATCCCGACTGCAAGCAGGGTTTCAGCATATATGCTGAAACGGAAACTCCTGTTCCTGAAGCACTGCACAACCGCATGAGACAACTGCTTCTGCAATATACGGTCGTCGGAGGCATGCCGGACGCTGTGCAGACATTTGCAGATTCAAAACAGATGAATGAGGTACTGCGCATTCAGCGCGATATTGTGCGTTCCTATGAAGACGATATGGTAAAATACGCGGAGGGACAGGAAAAATCCCGTATTAAAGAATGTTTTATCTCCATTCCGAAAGGGAAAATGCACGTTGGTGGAGGTCAAGGCCTCTACCGGGAACACCAAGAGCACGAAAACGATACTCAGACACCCTGAAAAATACCATGTGGATCAGGCGATCAAACTGGGAGATTACAATGTGGGCAGATCCGAACAGATCCTGACACTCCCGCTCTATATGGCATTCCTTCTCCGCTCCGTATGATCATGATGATCATGATATCACCTTAATGAATTCGCTCAGAAAATTGCTGTAGCGGCTCTCATATATGCATTCCTTCGCCAGTTCAATATCATCCGTGATGATGTTGTCCACATTGAGCCCGATCATTTTCATGATATTTTCACGGGTGTTGACCGTCCACACATACAGCTCCTTGCCGGCGTTGTGCACGCGCGAGACCATGGTTTCAGTGGCATTGCTCGCCTCCACGCTGAAATGATCCGCGGCAGTGAGCTGATTTATGTCGCCGTACGCAAGGCTCATAACGTAGACCGTCGTAACAGAACCGTCAATCCTTTTCACATTCTCCAAAACCTCGTATACCTGCGAAGTAATGACGCACGAATCCTCGAAATCCGCGTCCCGTATCACATCGACCACGCACTTTTCAAAATCGGTCTCATGGCCGGTGGGCTTCAGTTCAATGTTGAGCCGCATGCCGTTTTCCTTGGCGAAGGAGATCACATCCGAAAGCAGCGGCATCCTCTCGCCCGCGAACTTTTCGTCAAAGAAGCTGCCCGCGTCGAGCTCTGCGATCTCCGAATACGTCAGCTCCCATGTGTTCGCGTTCACGCCCGCCGTCCGTCTGAAATTCGTGTCGTGCGCCACAAAGATCAGTCCGTCCCTGCTCTGCTGCACATCCAGCTCGATCCAGTCAGCGCCCAGATCCTTCGCGCCCTCAAAGGCAGCCATCGTATTTTCCGGGTAAAATGCCGACGCCCCGCGGTGTGCGGTTATCTCCATAGTGCGCACATATTCAATGTTCGGATTGATCTTTCCGGCAGAGAGCATGAACCCGAATATCAGACTGACCGCGATCACGATACAGGCAGCGGCGGCGCCCAATCCTTTATGTAACGCCTTAAAGCGAGGATTTTCCCGTATCTCGGGCGCCTGTGCATGTAAAACGGCCTCGTTCTTCTCATTTTTTCTCCTGTAAAACAGTATCGAGGCGCAGCCGTAGCCCAAAGGTACGGAGAGCGCCGCTATTATCGCAAGCGCCAGAACGACAGTGAGCCAAACGACCGTGGAACCTATCCATCTGAGCACAAATATATTGGAAAAGAGCCTGCCTATGAGGCCCGCAAGAGCGACGGCGGCAAAAAGAAATATCATATATATGACAGTCATTAAAAACTGCATCAAAATAAATTCGGCGAAATCGCGTATGCGTTTTCCCTTGCCCAGAGCGGCGCTCTTTTTGCGCGCCTCCTTAAAGCTGCATCCCTCGAGCGTGAAATAGAAAAACGCGTACATAAGGCGCACGGCTATGACCGTGAGCGCGCAGGCCGCAGCCGCGAACAGCACATAAAGCACGGGGCTCGCCTTTATATAATCAAGTATGAATTCGGGTATAGATACCGCGGTAATGAAGCCGGATGCGAGCCCTATGTTCACAAAAGGCAGCAGCAGGAGCACGACAGGCACCAGCAGTATATTTTTAAGTCTGAACACACGCAGTGAATTACTGAACGCGAAGCGCACTATCTGACCGAAAGTCACGCGTTTTCCCTGCACGGACCGGTCTATGGCGAACAGAACGGCGCTTATGTCTATCATAGAGTAAAATGCCGCCAGCACCAATATGACTGCCAGCAAGATCAGTGTTGTGGGCCTGAGCAAGAAGGGTATCACATTTTCGAGCGTCAGATACGGCTGCCCCGCCAGCTTCATAGCCAGATCCAACATGCCCAGCAGAAGCGGGGTAAATAAAGCAACGGAAGCCAGCTTGTAGAGTATCTCAAATCCCACAAGCGGCTTCCTGTTGTAAAACACGAGTTTTACGGCGGTTCTTATTTTTTTCATTAGCGGCTCTCTCCTGTCCACACAGCATTTCACAGCTGTTCTTTACAGTCATATTTTAATAAACACAACTGTAAAATGCAACAGAATACAGCCTGAGCGATATTATTTTACGTAAGAGCCGCGCTTTTTCCGGAGTATGAATATGACCGCGGAGGATGCCGCCATGAGGAATATGCCCGCTCCCATTATGATACGCATTCCCATGTCACCGCGCGCGCTTCCCGTGAACGGGAGCTCCGGCGCTTTGGCGTTCACGTACAGAAGGTATATCTCCTTGTCTTCCGCTGTGATCGTACCGCTCACGGTGCCCTCCCGATCGGTCGTCGGTTGAATACTTTCGGAATTTTCGTCATGCGGATCTGTCGTGACATGCTCGAGGTTATAGCCGTCCCGCCGGGTTTCCGCCACGGTGTATCCCGTATTCCTCGGAATGCCTGTTATCACAATCCTTTCCCCGTGTTTCAGTTTGAAGGTCGCGTAAATGGCGCCCGTCGGGTCTCCTCCTTCGTCTGTGACTTTGCTCCAAACATCGGTAAGCTTCGTCCCTGCGGCATCGTCTGCGCCGTATTTCATTACGACCAGATCTTTCCCGTCAAGTGCGTCCTCCGCCGGGATTGCCGCAGCCGGCGTCAGCGTCACGGTAAAGTCAAACTCCTTCGTATTCAGATCGTCACCGACGTTTTCGGTTTCGTATATCTTTTTCTGCACCGTGAGAGTGCCGTTGAATATCTGATTGTAGAAGTCCGCACGGTTATTATTTTCCGCGTCGCCCGGCGCCATTGTCAGATATGTCTCTATGTTATGCACAATCGTACCGGTCATCGTGAGCGCACCATCTGAGACTACTTTGTGATCAGTCTGATCGACAGCGGGATACTTATTCGATTTCGTTTCTTTGACCGTGTATTTCGTTCCTGCCTCAAGACCGTATATCACGATCGCTTCGTTCGCCTTAAGCGTGACGGTATATGTGCCGGTTTCGTTTTTGTAAAGATTAATCGGCGCAAGATACTCTTCACCCGATGGGTCGGTCGGAAGAATATATGTTCGATACTCGCTCAGCTTCGGCGCGGTCGCCGGCATTTTATACGTTTTGCCTGTCGTTTTGTCCGTCCACGTCACGCCGTTCGATACAAAGTCATTTCTGCCTTTCCAGACGTACAGGTTCTCGGACTTTATCGGTGTATCACCGGATTCGCCCTCGGCGGGTTTTGTAAGGGTAATTTCAAACATGAATTCCCGTTCCGGCGGATTCGCGACGATATGTCCTTCCTCATCTACGATCTGCTTGGTTATCACGAGCAGATCCGGATCGACGGTATTTACAAAGTTTGCCGACTCCTCGAATGTGCCGGTATTGCCGAATACCGAGTACACGCCGGTGTAATTAGTGTCGGACTTCGTATTCTCCGCCGGAAGCCCCGCCATTTCCTGCGTCTCGTCCTTTACGCCGAAGTGAACCGTCGGGGATGTGATGAAACGACCGATGTTGCGGATATAACCGGAGCCTTCGCCCTGGTAGTGGAAGTCCCGCATCTCGCCGTCCTTGAAGAAGTAGTGACGTACAGTATCTCTATCTATTACTTCATCGCAGCCGCCCGCTTCCAAAGACTTGCAGCTCGGGTTGTCCAGTACGGTATGGGTCAACCCGGAGTTTTCGCCGGTCCGGACCCAGAATGCCGAAGTTCCGTTTCTGCCGGCGTTCAGGAAGCCTGCCGGTTGGTGATGGTTGTCGCCGTTGGCACTCGCGTCCATGGTGGAATATGCTTCCCAGACCATGGCGTTGGTATGGAAGAACGGTTCATAATGGACATAAGCGTCATCCTGAGCATCTCCGCTTTGATCAAGAGCCCACATCAAATCATTTTCCGTCACATTGTTCGCGTATTTTTCGGGATACACATACTCCCCGTTGTCGTCTTTACCGCCATACTCACCAAAAGTCGACTTTTGGCCCGTCAAATCGTAATATACCGGCAATGACTGTTCACCGGGGCGATAGGTGCTGGAAGAGCCGACCTGCTGGGTATGTGTAATTTCCTTCAGGGCATAGCCCGCACCGATCTGGTCATCCGTCAATTTTTCGGTGACGCGGTACACGGAATTCGAGCCGATGCCGCTGAACAGCAGCGCCTCGCCGTGCTTTAACGTAAACCCGGCGGTGTTATTCGCGATATCTTCGAGCGTAAGAGCCGATGGGAAGTAGTCCGGACGATCCGACTTAGGGATGATCTGATCGTAGAGGTCGTTCCCTGTCAACGGCGTATTCGACTCGTCTGTATAGTCTTTATATCCGAAGTATACGTCTTTCGTCCAATAGCTGCTGGACGTGCGATACGGCGTACTGAACGACATATCGGACGTTTCGGTTGATATGTCCGGGTCAATAGTGAGAAGCTCGAAATTTTCAAGAGCCTTTTCAAAGAGATCTTTATTGTTTTCAATATCGAAGTCGGTCGTATTAACAGGATCGACATCTGTCCAGGCTGAATCAAACGTGTCAACGGGAACTAACCATACCTTCGCGGCATAGAACGTGCCCTTCTCGCCGCTCGCGCCGGAAGTCGTGACGTCGCCCGTATTAACGGTTCCGTTTCCGTCCACCGCATCGTTGTGGTATACGCGGAAACCTGTAGTGGAGGATCCGATTTCCGATGCAGATGCTCTGTTCCTCCCTATGTACACATAGTACACGTTATTATCACCACATGGATCGCCGGCTTTATGTTCTACACTTCCCGCTTTGCAGTTCTCCGCATATACATATGTACTTGTCACTCCGGAGTCAGTGCCCGGGTTAAGAATCAGTCTGCAGCCTTCACTGTCCACCATGGCTTTATTGCCGTCCTCTGTCTGGAGGAACAGCTTGCCGTCAAGCTCAAGGTCGATGTAATGATACTGGCGCTGCCAGCTGCCATTGCGGTATCTGACGACGACCGCCGTCTGCTTGCCGGTGACGCCTCTGATGTACAACTGGAAGTTGAACTCCTCGTTCGCGTCAATGTCAACGCCCTCGGGCGGGTCGATCAGCTTCGTGACAAGCAGCGTCGTGTCCATGACCGTCAGGCGCCCGTTGTTGCCGAGGTAGACGTTCACGATGATATCGTTCTCGCTCGCCTCCGACGTAGTGCTTATCGTCGGCAGGAAATAGTTGTTCGCCGTGCGCGTGACGTTGTCCCCGTAGAAGCCCCACGACATGCCGCTTGCGGTCAGGTCATCCGCATAGCGCTCGTTTTTGTAATAGTCTTCTATTGTTGCCTGCTCAGCGGCACTTGAATATGCGCCGCCTTTTTCCCGGATCGCCTGCGCAAGCGTACCGACGCGCAATCCGCCCGGTTTCGCGCAAACCACCCATGTGCCGGTTGAATCAAAGCCATCAGCCTGCGCGCATTCTCTCGGATCTTTCAGTACCATTTTGCCGGTTCCGTCGTCTTCATATATATCTGTCTTGCCGATATAGGCTTTACCGCGCGTCCTATCCCCCGTCTCTGAATACGACAGATACGGGTAATTCTGCAAATTTTTTCCGCTGACGTCATGCCAGCACAGCATATCGCCGTTTGTGATGCCGGATGCTTCATATGCGGAGCCGAACTCGCTGCCCTTACGGGTGATGACGTACTGCATCTTGGCGGCGGTTTTGTCGCCCTTTAACTCGTAATACTCGATCGCGAGATAGAAATAGTCGTTCGAGCTGAAGGGGTCGTGGGCGTCAGGTTCTTCGGGTTTATCAACTTCATCGAGACGATGATTCTCCAAAAGGATAATATCGCCGTCGTGTACCGTCGTGATCTGTTTTTCTGCAAGGGCGTCCCAAATAGCTTTTTGACGCTCCGCAACCGTTCCTTGGGTATTCGTCGGGTTCAGATCCTGGGCGATCATTCTTCCGCCGAAATCTGCAGCATTAAACGTTTGCGCGTCAGAATCTTCGTCGGCGTCTTCATCGATCACGACTTTCTTCCAGTTTCCTTGCTCCGCCGTGTAAATCACGTCCTTATTCGAATTTGGCTCGTTCGGCACCCAAATATACGCCATGTTATAAAGCGGCAGGGCCTTTTCAAACGCATAGTAGCGGTTGTCGGTGCTGGGAGAGAAGGAGGTCACCGGGTCGCCGTACGTATAGTCCGTGTTGGTGGTGGCGTAGTTGCTGTAACGATTCAGCGGGTTGTACCAGTTGGAGAAGAACTCAATATTGCCTTGCGCGATGCCGCGCGCAGCAGCAGCCGCCGCAGTCGTGACCTTATTCTTCTTGATATATTCCGCGCTGATGGCGCCGGCGACGTTGACACGTCCATTTTCCAGCACCTCATCGCTCATGCCGACGGTGTAGAACACGCGCAGGGGGAATGCGAAGTTGGTTTCGTAGGTAAAGTTCCCTGCCGCATCCCCATTGATGGTGATCGTCCGAAGCGGCAGCATATTCCCGGGGATGTTGACCCACAGGGCCTCGTCAAAGTTGGTATCGGTCATAGCGCCGCCGGTGGACGGGTCACTGTAATCGCCGGTGTCCTCCACCCAGATGCGCAGATCTGCAAGCGCGTACACGCCGAGGGTATTCAAATGCTGCTGATCATTCGTATACGTCACATTGCCGGGAATGTCCGCGTCACTGCCGTATGCAGGATTCATGTGAAGTATTTTGCGATCGGTATCGGGCAAGTCGATTCGGTAGAAGGTATACTCGGTGGCCTTCTGCTTGGCGCTGGCTTGACCGACGTTATTAATATCCTTCAGCGTCGGCACGAACTGTGCGGCAGTATCGGCGTCGAGCCGGTAGACCCAGCCGTTATCCCAAGCGTCCTCAACCTTCGTGTAATTACCTTGATTAGGTCGATCATCTTTGCCGCCATATGTAGCATTCTTAGCACCGTCAGACCCGTTCAGGTACCAACCTGCTTGGAACGGGCTGCCCTTCCTGTCGTGCTCTGTCATATACTCGTCGTTCCATCCGTAGTCGTACACAGCGGTTTTAACGACGTTGTACATCGTGCCGAACAGAACCAGGTTTTTGACGTTCTTCACGTCCATGTACTTGCCCACCGGGTCCATGTAGGTGACGGCGTTGCCCACGCCCAGGTCGTTCTCACCGCTTACCGGCGCAAAGATGGTTGTGGTGATTTGTTCCGTGATCTGCCGGAAGATGTCGCCGATCGTCCCGGTCGTAGCGTTATAGAATCGGTCAATGTAGTAAACATCTTCGAGACTTGTAACATCGTATTTTCTGTTGCCCTGCGACGAAGAATCGCTGTCTCCTGACGGATGTGAAAAAGTCCAAGTAGCAGACAAAGCAGTACGAACCCACGTCATACCGGAAAAATTTCTTGTGACGCTTGATGATGTGGCGATGTATTCGTTCAAGGTTTGGTATACCTTTTGCAATTCACCTGTTCCGCCGGACGTATCAGCTCTATCTATAATATATTGCCTTGGATTCATCGTGCCATATAGCTGCGCCCACTGAAGCCCGCCTTCTGCATATGTGTTGTTGCCAGCAGGCGTAATGTTCAAACCGATTCCGAATCCGGTGAGGGAAACTTCATTACCGCCGTTTTCTGTCGTATAATGATCCTCAATCCAGTTCTTCATGTAACCGGCGGTCAATAACACTGCGGTCGTTCTCGGAGCAACCGATGTCAATGAAGCAGAATTGGTATCCGCAATATAAATCGGGTTTCCGTTGGGAACGCCATACGCTTCGTTATTATTATGACTATTCTTTATCCTCGGCACAATGGCAGAAATATGTTTATCCGTGCAGGTAACTGTCTGGGAAGGCTGATTTTCAGTATATGTCTTGCCCTGTGCCCAGCTCAACGGATCCCAAAACTGAATATTGGTCGGATTAGGCGTAATTGATTGTCTGTCAGCTTGGAACATAGTACCTGTCCTGGTTGCACCAACAATGTTTGTAGCACCGTCCGTCAGTGTTATAAGAATCGGCTGACGAGATACTTGTCGTCCGTTCTCCGTTATCGTCGTATTAGTCGCTGTTGCAAGCATATACATTCCTTGGTATAACGCCGCCTGCAAGTAAGTGGAGTCGGCAAGCATATATTCGCTTCTTTTTGAAAAGTTCTTGGCCGTCGCCGTAATTCTCGGAAAATAGTGAGAACTTTGATCGTCATATTCAGAATGTGGTTGATATTCATTATTAACACTTAAGAAAGCTGTATTTCCGTCCTTCTCATAATGTGCCAGCGGGAACAATACCTGTGCACCGCCGCCGTAAACCACAACACCTACACGATTGTTGTCATGTATGGAAGGATCGTTGTCAACTTTCATCAACTTATCGATGAGCTCATTAGCGTCATTTATGACTTCGTGCATGGCATCGGTTTCTGTTCCGTCCGTCATTGATGTGGAAATATCCAACAAAAGTACAACATCCAGCGGACGAGCGTTTTCCGTATTGACGTTCTGGCTCGAGCCGAGCACGCTGTACACGTGGAGGAAATCTTCGTCAAGCGTGATGCTGCCGTTCACGCCGTCGTCATCCGCGGTCAGCGTGAGGGTAGTCCCGTTCCAGTTTCCGTCCTTGGAATTTTCAGCATCGCCCAGCGCGAACACAGTCTTATCCGACCAGAGACGACCGGCATAGCGGGTATTCTCCGAGAAACTCAGCATCTCCTTGTAGGTATCCATCGTACTCGGATCGGCTTGCCGCGTGACGCCCGATGTAGCACCCGACGAACCGGCGGCTTGTGCGTCCATCGATATCATGCTGCGAAAGCCGAACATCATTGGTATCACCATGCACAGACACAGCAAAAGTGAAAGAAATCTGCGGCCGTAATGCTCGCAAACCCTATGCCTGCGCCTTGTATTCCTGTTTTTATCAGCACTGTGTAACGTTCTCATTTTGTCATTACCTCC